>CAMSTY010000019.1 GCA_947063875.1 uncultured bacterium | reverse complement strand
GGTTTTTGCAGGCGGTAATCAGAGAATTCTCAATCGCTTCCAGCAGAGTCGCTTTACTGATATTCTTCTCCTTTTCCAGCAGTTCCAGCGCCTCGATCAGTTCCTTGTTCATGATTTTTTCCTCCTAAGATACTTTCCTTTTCTAAAAGTCGAATGCCAGCCGGATTAATGCGATCTCCGCACGGGTAAACACTTCTTCCCCGCCATCTTCTGTCTCAATCGTTACCGTCTCCCTGTCATAAGCCTTTAAAAGGCCGGCAAATTCCTTTTGCTTTTCTCTTGGCTTATACAGCCGTATCTCTACCTCTTCTCCCAGGCTTCTCTCAAAATCCTTATCTTTCTTAAGCGGTCTTCCAAGCCCCGGCGAACTGACCTCCAATGTGTAACTGTCGTCAATAAAGTCCTCCTGATCCAGCCAGTCGCTTAATCTCCGGCTGATCGCCTCGCAGTCATCTACGGTAATTCCGCCTTCCTTATCTATATAAGCACGCAGATACCAGTTCCCCGCCTCTTTCACGTACTCCACGTCCACCAGTTCAAATTGGTGTTTTTCCAAAAGCGGCAGCAAAAAACGTTCTGTCCTGGATTCGTATTCTTCTCTTCTTGCCATATCATCACCTCACTTCATCCACATCCGGGTTCCATGCCAAAAAGTAAGAGTGGACATATGCCCACTCTACCATTCGTCATTTATCATGTTATCGTATGTATTATAGCACCAGGAAATGTCAATTGCAAGGGTTTCTACGGCGTTTTTCAATATTTCTCTATTTTTCTTCTCATACCCGGCTACGCTTACATACGATGTCTGACATGGTACATGCAGACATCATTCATCTGATAATCTGATGACAAACATTTTTTCCAGAAATCTTCTTTGACAAGCAGATATTTCTGTATTATAATGGGCAATATTACTACATATTGAAAGGAGACTGCCTTTCTATGTCCAATCCCGGCAATCCATTTCAAAGTCTGCTGAATATCCGTCCGCAAAAAAACATGTCTGACATAATATATGAAAAAATCAGCCATCTTATTCAATCCGGAGAGCTGCCCGAAGGCTACACCTTTCCCAGCGAAACCATCCTCTGCGAGCAGCTTTCGATTGGCCGCAGTACCATTCGCGAGGCCTACAAAGCATTGGAACTTTCCGGGTATGTGACCCGGACCAAACGAGGCACCACCGTCAACAACTACTCTGCCATTCTGGAGGCTACACCTTTAAAGGCAGTCATTCACGGCGCCAGCCATGAAGATTTTCTGGAATTCCGCCTGATGCTGGAGGGACAGGCTGCCGCTCTTGCCGCCGAACGGATTAAACCGGAAGAGGCAAACCGCCTTCAGCAGATCCAGGATGATCTCGCCTATGCCCGGCACAACGGCAATTATGATCTGATCCCCTCCCTAGACCGCAATTTCCATGAAACCATCGCCGCCTGTACCCGCAACCCGCTGATGATTACCTCCATGGCGGCGATTGCCGATGCCTGCGAAACCGCAACCAGGGAGTCCTTCTCAAAACTTGCTTCTCTGCCGGATACTCTGGAGCAGATGGTTCTTATGCACCAGAAAATTCTGGATTCCATCCGCAACCAAAGTCCGGGGGAGGCCATGACTAACATGTTAAACCATATCGCCGGCATCTCCTGATGATGGATCTGCCGCCAGGATACCCATGCCGCACACAAAAGCTGCCGCGGTATCCCCGCGGCAGTTTTTTCTTTTATTCCGTTATTCCCCCGATGCTGTTGTCTCCTGGGAAAACCCGTTGATCAGCTTGACCGCACCGCAGACAGTCCGGTAATGGCTCTTGAACTCTTCTTTCATTGCTACCCGGAATGAATAATATTTGCCTGTCTTAATTTGCTTATAGACCACATCCTGTTCAAAACGCTCCCCAATAGATTCTTTATGAAGTTCCAGAATCTCCTGTTCTCCGTCCGCCTTCTCACAATGGAGCAAATAAAGTTTTTCACCATCCTGTTCCGTAATCTCTTTTTTAACCACCTGCACCTCGATCGGCTCCCGGTCATAACGGACGATCCTGATTGGGTTAAACATAACAAGGGCAAGGATGAGAATCAATGCCACTCCCATCAGAAAATATTTTATCGCGTTCATATCGACAGACGCTCTTGATTCCTCATTCATCCTATCCCCTCCTGCAGTCCGGCAAACAGCTCTGCCGGAACATATGCTTTTACCGCAATCCCGTCATCCCGGTATTCTTCTGACAGCAGTTCCCCATATTTCCGAATCTGCTGAATCCTGCCTGCCTCCTGATAAGCGAACACCCGCTCCAGGTAAATATTTCTGTTTCTTAAAATATTCTCCAGCAATTCCCGCAGATCATCCAGCCCGTCGCCGGTCTTTGCCGAAATTCTCACCTGATAATCCGCATGCAGATCCCTGGGAAGCTGTTCCTGCTCTGTCTGATCCATCTTATTGAATACGGTCACCGTGACCTTATCCTCCACGCCCAATTCCCGCAGCGTCTCATATACCACATACATCTGCATATCCATCTGCGGATTGGAACTGTCTGCCACGTGCAGAATAATATCGCTGTATTTTGCTTCCTCCAGAGTGCTTTTAAATGCCTCCACCAGATGATGAGGCAGCTTACGGATAAATCCTACCGTATCGGTCAGCAAAATCTTCTGTCCGCTTTCCAGATTCATGCTTCGTGTCGTCGGGTCAAGTGTGGCAAACAGTTTATCTTCTGCCAGAATACCAGCATCTGTCAGGCGATTCAAAAGCGTCGATTTGCCGGCATTCGTATAGCCTACGATAGCCGCCACCGGTGTGTGCGCACGTTCCCGCTGCTTTCTCTGAATCTCCCGGTGCCGTTTCACCTCTTCCAATTCTGACTTCAGCTGCCCGATCCGCTCATGAATCAGACGCCGGTCCATCTCCAGCTTTTTCTCACCAGGGCCCCGGGTACCGATCCCGCCGCCCAGACGGGACAGGGAATTGCGAAGTCCCACCAGGCGGGCGGCGCGGTATTTCAGCTGGGCCAGTTCCACCTGGATCTTCCCTTCGCTGGTATTCGCGCGGGCGGCAAAGATATCCAGAATCACCATTGTCCGGTCCATCACCTTGGTATCCAGCGCATCCTCCAGGTTTCGCAGCTGAGCCGGCGACAATTCGTCGTCGCATACCACACCGGTCGCATTCAGTTCCCAGATCCTCTCTTTTACCTCTTCGATTTTCCCTTTCCCCAGGTATGTGCCGGGATGGACGTTTTCCCGGTTCTGGATAATCTTATCTACTGTCGCAGCACCCGCCGTATCCACCAGTTCTTCCAGTTCCTCCAGAGAGGCGGCAGCATTGCTCCCGTCTCCGGTATCTACGGCAATGAGAATTACCCGTTCTTCTATATCTCCGATTTCTATCAATTCTGCCATTGTTACTCCTGTCAATCAACCTCTTGCCTGTCCGGCGCTGTACGCACTGCTGGAAGTCTCCTCGCCGCCGGCATTCTCTTCGCTGCCGGAAGCATCCTCACCGCCGGTTCCCGCCTGGGCCCCCGAAACGCTCTCACCGGACTCCGCCGGACTTCCCGAAACGCTCTCGCCGCCGGTTTCCGTTCCGCTTTCGGAAGCAGCTCCGCTGACGTTATCTCCCTCGCTTCCGGAACCGGATTCACCGCTGCCGTCCGCCTCCGGAACGTTGCCCTGCCTGCTCCTCAAAAAGGCCAGTTCTCTTTCCACCGTATCATCGGCGCCGTATTGTGCGGCATATGCCTCAAACAATTCCAGGGCTTTTGCAAAATCCCCCTTGTTCTCCCATGCCACGGCTTCATTAAAACTCAGATCCTGCAGGGAGTCCCCGGCGGCCTTGCCTCTCTCGATCAATTCCAATGCCGCATCATATTCTCCTGCCTGAATCTGTTCCACCGCCTTCAGGTTGCAGATATAGCCATCCATCACGCCATAGGACAGAGCCGCATCGTAATCGCCTTTTTCGATCAGGCAGAGAGCAACCCCTTTCTTGTAATCCGCATTCTCCGGGTCCTGGTCCATAAGAAGAGTATAGGTATTCTGCGCCGCGTCATAATCCTGAAGCCTGAATTCCGCATCTGCGCGGTAAAGCAATACCGTCGTCTCAAACTCCCCGATCTTTTCCTGCGACCATTGGAGGGCGTCGTCCAGCCGTGCAATCGCTTCCTCATAGCTTTCCTGTTCAAGCAGTCCGACCCCTGCCTTAAGAAACTCCTGTTTTTGTTTTTCCCTTCTGTGACGTGACACGGCGAACACAATACCGCCGATCAAAAGCAGAATCAGCAGGCAAAATATCCCCAACAATATTTTCCGCTGTCTCCTGCGTCTCTTTTTTCTCGCCCGCGCTCTCGTGCGCGCCCGCTCATCCTCGATGATCCTCCGTTCCGATCCGGTCATCCTGCCGCCTCTGTAAGAGGCGCTTTGCCGGTTGCCGGAGGACTTGCCGCCCTGGCTGCGTCTTGGACCTGCGCTCTGCCTGCCGCCATCCCTGCTGCGGCCGGAAGACGCCGGTCTCTGGCTGCGCCCTGACGCCGGCCTCTGGTTCCTTCCTGCCCCTGCCGGCCTCTGAGGCTGATTTCTTGTACTTCTGCCGTCATATCTTCCGTAATCGCTCACTTTATCCATCACTTTCTACCGGTGCTGCCGATACCTCCCCGGTCTTTATGTCCCAGCCTTTCCACTTCTTCGCTTTTCCTCCCGCATAAGCCGGCCGCTTCCGCTTCTCTGGCATCTCTTTGTCCTTTCATGAAGAAATAGTACCATGTTATCCAAATCAAGTCAAGGCAAAACCCGGATTGTCCGCCTCTTCCTCTCCGGTCGGAAGTTCCTCCAGTTTCATCTGCAATTCTTCCTCCACCGCCTGAATAATCTCTTCCTCCTGCTCCGGATTCATGCTGGGCAGATCCACCATCGAACCGATCCCGAAACGGCGCAGAAACTCCTCCGTGGTCGCAAAGAGCGCCGGCCTGCCCGGGGCATCCAGCCTGCCCACCTCTCCAACCAGCCCATATTCCACCAGGCGATTGACCGCATGATCCGAAGACACGCCACGGATTCGTGATATCTCCATCTTCGTCACCGGCTGTTTATAAGCAATAATGGACAGGGTCTCCAGCACCACATCCGTCAGCACATGCTTTTTCGGCGCCGATGCCACACGGATCAGATTCTCATAAAAACAGGCTTTGGTACTCATTTGAAAAGAGTGATCCAATTCCAGGATCTGCATCCCCCGATTCTCGGCCTCATAGCGCTTTTGCAGGCTTTCCACCACCTTGCGGGCCACGCTCTCACTCTGGTCGATCGCTATCGCCAGCTGCCGCAGTTCCACCGAATTGCCCATGGTAAACAAGACCGCCTCTATGATCGCCTCCCAATCGCTTTCCGGGTAATTCCCCGCATCGCCCTCTCTGCTTTCCGCCCCCGCCTTTGCCGCCTTTTCAAACTGCATCCGCCGCTCTGCCTCCGCTTCCAGCTGGGATTCCGCTTCCATCTCCGCATGCCGCGCCTCGATGGCCGCCATATCAAACTCTTCTCCCTCATCCTCTAACCAGTTTCCCATATCCGCCATATCCCTTTCCCGAGCTTTGTCCTTTCCGGTTCCCTCCTGCTTCACAAAAGCTAACCATCCAGTCCATCCAGATCCAGTTCCAGTTCTGTTTCTTCTCCATCCGCCTCCCGGATCTCGATCTCCATATCATCAAAGGTGTGCTCCTGCGTCAGATGAATCTTTCCGATCTTCATCAGTTCCAATATTGCCAGAAATGTCACTACTACCTCCAGCCGGTCTCCCTGCCGTTCCAGCATCTGGCGAAAGCTGAAGCGGCGATGCTGCCTGGCAAAGCGCATCACATCCAGGACCCGGGTTTCCAGGCTGACCGGCTCCTTCTTAATCGTGCCGAAATTGCTGCGGATCGGGTCCACCTTATCCTGCTGCCGCTTCAGCACCTGGTCAAAAATCCTCTGCAATTTCGCCAGCGTCAGGCCATCCAGCAATTCGTCCAGATTCACCGGCGGTTCGTATCTGGCCACCTCCTTCGGCACTGTCGGCGCCTTGAACAGGACCCCCTGCGCGCTTTCTTCCATGTCGGAAAGTTCAAGGGCCATCATCTTGAACCGCTTATATTCCAGCAGCCGGGCCACCAGTTCTGCCCGCGGGTCTTCCTCCTCGCC
This sequence comes from uncultured bacterium, assembly GCA_947063875.1. Lineage (GTDB taxonomy): Bacteria > Bacillota > Clostridia > Lachnospirales > Lachnospiraceae > Brotaphodocola. The sequence goes on along the minus strand of CAMSTY010000019.1, from coordinate 48,843 downwards.
CTCCTCATTGACCTCCCGCGGAAGCAGCATCCGCGATTTGATGTCCAGCAAAGTTGCCGCCATCACCAGGAAATCGCTGACAATATTCAGATCCTCCCGCTCCATCTGGCTGACATAGTCCAGATACTGCCGGGTAATCTCCACAATCGGAATATCATAGATGTCCACCTTGTTTTTATCTATCAGATGCAGCAATAGATCCAGCGGACCTTCAAACTTGTCAAGCTTATAAGAAATCGCCATCTTTTCTCCATCTCCTGCATTTCTCACAGAAAAAATCCCATCGGCTTCCCTTCCATCCATCCCCTCCACGGCAGGCAATACACCGGCACTGCCAAAATCACGGTCAGCATCGCCCCGCATACAACATCTACCACCGAATGCTGTTTCAAAAACATCGTTGACAGGCAAATGCCTGCCGCCGCCAGGATAACTCCCCAGCGCATCGTCTGCCGGCTTTTCAAATATCCGGACCGCCACGCCACCATGGCCACGGATGTGGAACTCGACACATGAATCGACGGGCAGACATTGCCTGGCGTATCCACGGCATGAATCATACGGACCAGATCTGCGCACACTCCTTCCCCCATCTCCTGCGGCCGCAATGCCAACCCGTTAGGAAAAATCCAGTATATCACAATACTGGCCGTCATCCCCCCGAACATAATCATGCAGAGGTTCTGGAAATCTTCCTTGCTGCGGACCATCGTATACAGCCAGGAGGCCGGCAGCAGCAAAAACCAGAGCAAATACCATATGACAAAAGTTTCACAAAAAGGGATTTTATCGTCCCACGAACAGGAAATTATGTATCGGGGCGTCACCGCCCGTTCCGTAATGAAAAATGCAGGCAGAAAAAGAAGCAGGTAGCCAAGCGCATAACAATATCTGTGTTTAGCCACCCATCCTCTGATATCTACACTGCGATATTCTCTGACCCTCTCTATCGCCTTATCCATCTTATCTTCTGTGTCTTTCTCACAGCCATCCTTTCTTTTCTCTCCCCGGGCAGAAGCTGCACTGCCACCACCTGAGGCTTATTGCAAAACCGGATATTCACCGAATGGGTCCCCAAACCGCGCCCGACGATCATATACCGGCCGTTTTTCTCAAAAGTCCCTCCGCAGCAGGGAAGGAAAAACTGATACTGAGGAGTCATCACCCCGCCCAATATCGGAATCCGGACCGTGCCTCCATGAAAATGCCCGGAAAAGGTCAGGTCCGCCCCCCATCTGCCGTAGGCACCCGAAAACAAAGGCGAATGCGCCAGCAGAATCTGAAACCTCTCCCTGTCCGCCTCTCCCAGGCTCCGTGCCACATATCCCGGCCCCATCCTTTTAGACACCCGGTTATGATAGTAGCTCTCGTCGATGTCAAGGCCGCTGATCCGGATATCCTCACCGAAATCAAGGGAGGAATCCGACAGATACCCCACCTCATACGTTCTCAGCAGTTCCCTAAACCGGCAGTACAGGTTCCCATAAGTTTCCCGCTGCTCTCTCAGGCGCTGCTCATGATTTCCGTTTCCATAGCAGACGAAAGCGATGCCTGACAACCCCTCCAAAAGACGTTTCGTGACCTCCAGGCTTGCATGTCCTGGCTTTGTCACCATCGTATCCCCGCCGATCAAAACCAGATCCGGGGCAATCGTCCGGACCGCGTCCAAAAGCCTCTCATTCCCCTCCCCGAATTCCTTGTCATGTAAATCCGTGAGAAAAACCAACGTTCTTTTTTTCCGGATCTTCGGAGACTCCAGCCTGACTTTCTCCACCACAAAATGATCCCGCTCGTATTCTGACCGCAGAAGTCCTCCTGCCGCCAGCGCGGCCAATACCGGAACCGGCCATATCCCTGTCTTCACTAACTTACGCCTCCATCAACCAGTCTCGCACCTCCAGCAACGAATGGCAGATCTTATCTACCCGTCGCCGCAAATCTTCTCCCGGCTGTGTCAGGTCGGGAACCATAACCGTGACAAAACCGCCCCGGAGACCGGCCTCCACACCATTTAAACTGTCTTCCAGCACCAGGCAGTGTTCCGGTTCCTCCCCGATCATCTCCGCCGCCTGGAAAAATATCTGCGGATTCGGCTTTGCCTCCTTCACCATATCGCCGGTCACGATATGATGAAAATACTGGTCAATCCCGGCCAGGCGCAGATTGTCCCTCGTATACTCGCGGGCGCTTGCCGTTGCCAAGGCAATCTTGTAATTATGCTCCTGCAGATAAGCCAGCAATTCATGTACCCCTGGCTTCACCGGCATCTCCTGTTCCCGCAGAATTTTCAGAAAAATCTCCTGCTTCCGCTCTCTCAGTTTGAAAAAATCATAATCTTCCCCGTATGTCTCCCGAAGCCTCTTCACCGCATCCCGGAAATTCGCGCCGCGGATCGTACAGAGAAACGCTTCCTCCACATGAAATCCCAGTTCATCTCCCGCTATCCCCCATGCAACCGCCGATACCCTCTCCGTATCAAACAGCAGACCGTCCTGGTCAAAAATCACTCCTGCAATCTTTTTCTTTTCCATATGTATGATCCTCTTTATCCAACCTTTCTGACATTCCTTCTCTATTTGGCGGCCGGCAGATCCCGTTTTGAATCTGCCGGCCGCGCCTGGCCGAAAGCTACTGAATATAGGGCGCAAGTTCCAACCGGATGAAATACCCCTGTTCGTGACGGCATACCGGACAGGAACCCGGCACCTTTGTCCCGCGGAATATAAACCCGCAGTTTAAGCACATCCAGCCGGTCTCCACTTCTGACACGAAAAGCTGATTCCTCTCCAGATAATCGGCAAACAGCTGGAAACGGTCGCCATGCACCTTTTCAATCTCCGCAATTTTAAAAAACGCCCCGGCGATCTGCTCAAACCCCTCCTCCTGAGCGATCTTGCCGAAATTCTGATATACATCCTGAAACTCTTCATATTCATTATGCCTGGCAGCTTTTAAAAGATCCAGGCTGCTGTCATACTGATCTACCGGATATGCCCCGTCAACCCGGATATTCTGGCCCTTCAGTTCCTTCAAATAATCATAAAAAATATCCGCATGGGCCAGTTCCTGCCCGGCCGTAAACAAGAACACGGACTGAATCACCGGCAGCCCCTGCTTTTTGGCTTTTTCTGCTGCCAATGTATAACGGTTTCTGGCCTGGCTCTCGCCGGCGAACGCCCGGATCAGGTTCTTCGCTGTCTCACTGTTTTTAAAATCAATCATGGAAAATCTCCTTTTCATATCAGATTTTCCATTATTATCTCTTATTATCTGCAAAATATACCAGACAAGGTTCTATTTTCGGCATCGGAATACCGGATCTGCCGGGTAAATCCCCGCCATCTTCTGCATCGTCCTTTGTACGGCGTCACGGGACTGCTTCCAATCGGCATCCTGATTCCGATAATCATACTTCTCTATCAGCCAGTCGATGTCTTCCTGCACCCGGTCCAGGTTCCTGGTCATCAGCTCTCCCAGCCTGGGAATCCACATCTGCTTTTCTTCCGGCTTCAGCCTCTTTCCGCAGATCATCAGCACATCCGCAAAATGAGGAAGGCATATCCCCTTGGAATCCATCAGCAGTTCGCCAAAATCCGGATCATTGCGCAGCATGTAGACAAAGGTATCCAGCATTCTTTGATAGATCTCTCTCATGCGCCCGCAGATATAGCAGTGCTCCCCCTCCGAACGAATCCATGTCTCAGCCGGGGAAGAGGCGTCGCTCCCGGGTTCCTCCGCCTTCCGAAACCGGTTCAGGAAGCCGGCGCCCTTTCCCGGAACATGGCGGGAGATCTGTTTTTTCAGTTCCTGATTCACATATTCCAGCCGGGATTTGAAAATCCAGGCATTCCCCAGGCTGTTGCCATAATCATACATCATCTTTGTGTGGTGCCTGCAAAATCCTTTTCGGCTGGTCTCTCCCCGGATATCATCCTCCATATAAGACGAACCCAGGACAAATTCCAGATTCTCCTGCTCCAGCTTTCTCTCCAGCCAGCAAAACAAGCATTCATCCCCGGATTTTACCGCGTCTGTCAGTTCAATCGTGTATAATTTCTCTTTCATCGTATTTCCCCGCATCATACGCCCCCGACACTTTCCGCATCGCCATGCACGATTCACAGCATGGCGTGCCTCACTGTACCGGATACGGTTTCGCCTTTATTTCTATCATTATACACATAACGCAGATAAAATTCAACCGGAAAACCTGACTCACGATCCCTTTCATTCCCGTTCCCACGTGTCCGCAGCCGCCCCATGTGCAAACCTGCCTGAACAGTAACTCTCATTCCGCCAGGCGATATTTCTCTGGAGAAATACCGGAAACTGTGGTAAAATCATAGTCAGATAGGATTATGCAAAAAATAAAATATGCCATACAGGATTTGTAAAGAAAGTGATGTGGATAAACAATATGAAAGAAAGCAAAGAAAAAAAGGTTCTGCCGCTGGTTCTCGACGAGCAAACCTTTTCTGTCATTGAACAGATTACAGCAGGAATGCCAGGAGGCTTTTTTATCTATCATGCCGATGGCCTGGAAGAGCTGATCTATGCGAACCAGGCGCTCATCGAAATGTATGGCTGCGACAGTCTGGAAGAATTCAAAGAGCATACCGGATATACATTTCCAGGCCTGGTCCACCCCGATGACCTTCAGCATACAGAAGATACCATCAGGCGGCAGATTCAGGAGCATGACAACAATCTGGATTACGTGGAATACCGGATCATCCGCAAAGACGGCAGTGTCCGGCAGATCAAGGACTACGGCCACTTTGTGCACACAGAAATCTATGGAGATGTCTTTTATGTGTTTTTGGAAGACGCGACGGAGCAGTATCTGGAACGGCGGCAGGCGGCGGAAAACGAACTTCTTGTCCGTGAGAAAATCAAAGCCTTAATCAAGCTGGAACATACAACCGCCTCTCTGAACACGATCCACGAAATGCTCGGCTCCGGCATGTGGAGCATGGAATTTGACAAACAGGGAAATATGGAAAGCGTATTCTGGAGTAATGAATTCCGCAGGATGCTCGGCTATCAGAACCAGCTGGATTTTCCCAATGTTCTGGAATCCTGGTCCGACCTGCTGCATGAAGACGACAAGGCGCGGGTCCTGAATGAATTTTACGGTACCCTTGCCGATTACCGCGGCAGGAAAATCTACGATGTCGAATACCGGCTTTTGACCAAAAACCGCGGCTACCGCTGGTATCATGCCATCGGCAAACCCACCCGCAAGGACGACGGGACTCCGATCACCTATATAGGGATGTTCGTAGATATTACCGAGAAAAAACTCCTGGATCAAAATCTGGAAAAACAGAGAAAGCTTCTGGAAGAGGCCCTGGAGCAGGCACGGTACTCCAATCGTGCCAAGACCATCTTCCTCAACAATATGTCCCATGACATCCGCACTCCCATGAACGCAATCATTGGCTTCGCTACCCTTGCCGCCACGCACGTCGATGACCACGAACTAGTCAAAAATTATCTGGCCAAAATCATGACCTCCAGCCGCCATCTGCTGTCCCTGATCAACGATGCCCTCGATATGAGCCGCATCGAGAGCGGAAAACTGCAGTTAGAGGAAGCCGAATGCCATCTCCCGGATATCATACACGATCTGCAGACCATCATACAGACAGAAGTCCTTTCCAAGCAGATGACTGTCTCCTTCGATACCCAGGAGATCACCAACCCGGTTTTCCTTTGCGACAAGCTGAAGCTGAACCAGATTCTTTTGAATGTAATTGGAAACGCGTTAAAATTCACTCCTCCCCACGGAAATGTCTGCATCCGGGTGTCCGAAAAGCCGGACTCCGAGAGCGGTTTTACTTTCTATGAATTCCGGGTCCGGGACAACGGAATCGGAATGAACCCGGATTTTTTAAAGCATATCTTTGAGCCGTTTGAGAGGGAAAGGACTTCCACCATCAGCGGCGTCCAGGGTACCGGGCTGGGCATGACCATCGCCAAAAAACTTGTGGAGATGATGAATGGCTCCATCGCCATAGAAAGCAAAGCAGGTAAAGGAAGTGAATTCACAATCTCTCTCCCGTTCCGGCTGCCTGAAAAGCCAGGCGATACGCCAGACGGACCGTGTATCTCCGTCCCTGTTCCTGCCCCCGTACCTCCCGCCGCGCCGCCAGTTCCTTTTCCGGCGCCGGATGCAGAAGACTTTCAGGGAAGGCATATCCTTCTGGCAGAGGACAATGAACTGAACCAGGAAATCGCCATGACGATCCTGGAGGATGCCGGATTCGAGGTAGACGTAGCCGACAACGGCTCCATAGCGGTAGAAAAAATAAAAACATCTGCTCCTGGCACCTACGATATCGTATTGATGGATATCCAAATGCCGGTAATGAACGGATATGAGGCAGCCAGAACCATCCGGGCCCTGCCAGATCCCAATCTTGCCGCTATCCCGATCCTCGCCGTAACGGCCAACGCCTTTGAGGAAGACAAAAAATGCGCAATCAAGGCCGGGATGAACGGGCATCTGGGAAAACCGATAGAAATTGATAAGCTGATGGCAGCATTAAAAGAAATCCTTCTTTGATAAATCCTTTGCCATACAAAAAACAGGCCGTACCTGCCGCACCAGGCATGGCCTGCTTTTTGCCAAAGCATCAGATATGCGCCGTAATGATACTGAAATCCCCCTGCAGATCTGCTGTCCCGTAACCGTCAGGCAATATCAGGCAGCATCCTTTTTTCACCGCGCAGCCGTCTATACTCCCCTCTCCGTCAATAACGCTGACAATCAAAAACGGATGATTCTGATTTATCTTTGCTGTCCCCCGGATATCATACTTTTCCACCGTATAAAACGGGCAAGCCACCAGAAATGTCTTGTCATATCCCGCCTCGTGGGTCACGCTTCTCTCTCCCATGTCTTCCTCATAAGGACACTGAACCACATCCAGGGCCTGCTTCTGATGCAGCTGGCGAGGCTTCCCGCCGGGCATCCGTCCATAGTCATACATCCGGTAAGTAATGGCTGAATTCTGCTGAATCTCGATCAGCAGCGTCCCCTTGCGGATCGCGTGAACCGTTCCCGGCGGAATCTGGAAGAAATCCCCGGGATGGATGGGACGGACCTTTAAAAACTCCTCCCACCGGTTCTCCTCCATCAGCTGCCTCATCTCTTCCCTGTTTTTTGCCCGATGGCCCACAATAATGTCCGCATCATGCGCACAATCGAGAATATACCAGCATTCCGTCTTTCCCCGCGCCCCGTTTTCGTGTTCTTTTGCGTATGCGTCGTCCGGGTGCACCTGGATACTCAAGTCCTCTTTTGCATCAATGAATTTGACCAGCAGCGGGAATTCCCTGCCTTGTGCGTCCCCAAACAGTTCCCGGTGGTTTTCCCACAGCCAGGAGAGGCTTTTTCCTGCAAAACTCCCCTCTGCGATCCGGCAGTCTCCCTGCGGATGGGCGCTCACCACCCACGCTTCTCCCGTATCGTCCCCCGGAATATTGTATCCAAAATAATCCTTCATCCGGTTTCCGCCCCAAACCATCTCTTGGAAAACCGGCTCCAGCCTTATCATTTCCCTCATTTTTTCCTCCATTCTGTGCACGTTCCACAGCTGTTTTCTTTCTCATCTCACTTCTTCCAGGGCGTTCATCCCCAGCTTCATGGCTCCCAGAATCCCTTGATTGTCTTCCAGAGACGGACATACAATATAAGAATCCATGTCATCCAGCTCCTTGGTCTGCAGATATCCGCCCAGCATTTCCTTTACCTTATCACGCACCATGGGAAACAGCTGCCGCTGATGCATAACGCCGCCGCCGAGAATGATCTTCTGCGGGGACAGCACCAGAATATAATTTACAATGGCATATGCCAGGTAATGCGCCTCCAGTTCCCATACTTCTTTCCGGTCTGCCAGAGCGGCTCCCTTCGCCCCCCAGCGTTCCTCAATGGCCGGCCCCGCCGCCAGCCCCTCCAGGCAATGTCCGTGGCTTGGGCATTTCCCTTTATAGGAATCGTCGGCTCTTGCGGGAATCAGCAAATGTCCTCCCTCCGGATGCTGCATCCCGTGAAGCAGTTTTCCCCCGGCAAGTACACCGACCCCTACGCCTGTCCCGACAGTAATATAGATCGCCGTATCCAGGCCTCTGGCACAGCCCCAGGTGCTCTCCCCCAGCATGGAGCCGTTTACATCGGTGTCAAAACCCACCGGAATCTTTAAGTTCTCCCGAAAATAGCCGCAGATATCGTATCCCCGCCATGCCATCTTCGGAGTCATCATAATATGGCCGTAGGTTTTGGATTCCTTATCCAGATCGACGGGGCCGAAACAGCCGATCCCCAGCGCGGCGATATCCTTATCCCGAAAATATTCCAAAAGCTTCGGCATGGTAACTTCTGGCGTCTCTGTCGGAATGGAAACCTGCTCCAGAATCTTTCCGTCCTCTGTTCCTACTGCACAGACCATCTTTGTCCCGCCCGCCTCTAATGCTCCAAATCTCATATCTTCCCTCCTGATAGTTTCCTTGGTTATGTATCCCGTCATTGTTAAGAATACCACAAACCGGGACATAAAGAAACTACAAACAGCAGATTCGTTTCTTAAATCTTCGTTTCTTAAAACTGCCGCAAATACAATCGGAATTGCGTTTGCGGCAGCTTCTTGGCTATTTGCCTGTTTTCTGATAAAGTTCAATCAATTCTCTCGCCAGGACCTTTGCCAGCTCCGTGCTTGCCATCTGGTCCTCCGCATGCATCAGGATCAAAGCAAATTCCACCTTCTCCCCGGAAGCTTCCTTCTGCAGCAGCGTGCCGTGGACCTCATGGGCCTGAGCGAAGAAATCATCCCCTTCCTGCATCAATTTTTCTGCTTCCTCATACTCTTTGGACTTTGCCTTCTGCAGCGCCTCAATGTAGCAGGACTTGGCGCTTCCGCTGTTGGAGATCATCTGTACACAGGTCAATGCAAAATCTTCGCTTATCATGCTCCCATCACCTCCAATGCGTGCTCCAACACCTTCTTGCCGTTCATCATGCCATAATCCTTCATGTCAATGGCCTCCACCGGAGTGCTGCCGGCAATCTTCTTCACATTTTCCATCTCATAGCGAATCTGCGGCCCTAAAAGCACGATATCTACACGTTCTATCTCCTTCTTTGCCTCGGACAGGGATTTGGCCTCGATCTCCACCTCCGCCTTCATTTCCTCCGCCGCCTTCTTCATCTTTGCCACCAGCATGCTTGTTGACATCCCCGCATTACATACCAACAGAATCTTCTTCATCTTTCTTCTCCTTTACTTTTTGATTTTTATGATTTTTATTTGCCCGTTTTGTCATTTCTGCCGCATCCGGGCTTCAAACAGCTTCGTTTTTCACTCGGCTGCTTTTATTTTCATGGACAATGATCCAGGCGCCACTTCCGCGCCGGCTTTGCCTATGACTCCATGGTTTTTTCCATAACAATGTCGTTCATCTTTACAAACGGGATGTATAATAGAGTCCCCAGCGCCAGGATAATCAGCTGAACGATGATTGCCCGCCAGTCTCCGGCCGTAGCCAGGTACCCGCTCAAAAGCGGCGGCGTGGTCCACGGAATATATACCACGCACTCATTCATAAAATTCAGCGCGGTCGCCGCATACCCGATGATCAGGCCGATGGCCGGCGTCAGCACAAAGGGAATCAGCATACACACATTATACACGATGGAATATCCGAAGATAACCGGCTCGTTAATATTGAACAGGCCTGGGACAAACGCCATCTGGGACACGCTTCTGGTCGCCTTGTTCCTGCTTACCAGCAAAGTGGCAATCAGCAGGCAGATGGTGGAGCCGGAGCCTCCCATCATGCCGAAGGCCGGAACAAACGCCACATTGATAATGTTGGGAATCGCCTCTCCTGCCGCATACGCCGCCATATTCTGTGTCATGTTCACCACCAGCAGCGGCTCCAGGATGGAACCGTAGATCACGGACTGGTGAATGCCCAGCAGCCAAAGGAAATTACCCAGGCTGTACAAAATAACGCATCCCACCAGGCCTGTGGTCGCCGTACGCAGAGGTTCCTGAATCATAGTGGCGATAATATGTACCAGATCTGTATGGAACAGATTGTTGAGCAGTGCGCTGACCAGGGCAAACGCTGACATTACCAGAATAAAGGGGATCAGCACATTAAAAGACTTCGCGATTGCCGGAGGGATACTGTCCCCCAGGTTGATCTGCAGCCGTTTTAAGCTGGAAATCCACACGAATATCTCGGTGGCCACCAATCCTATGATAACGCCGGCAAACATGGCGCCCGTACCGATATTTGCAAAGCTTAAAGCGCCCTGGGCCATCACTTCCCCGCTTCCGTCCATAGGAGCAATGGTAATAACGTTCGGCATCATCACTACCAGGACCGCCAGAGAGATGACTGCCGCGGCCAGCGGGTTGTGATACCCTTTATTCTGAGACAAGACATAGCCGATCACCGGGGCAATCAGAAGGGAACTGATGTTCAGGGTTCCGTTGACAATCAACGTCCCCCAGTACTGAGCCCCCGCCAACGTATCCCCTGACAAAAGCCACTGAAATACGGTATTGTTGATCAGAACGGCAAGCCCTGCCAGAATATACAGCGGCATGATGGTCGCAAAAGCATCCCTCAACGACCGAAGATGAATCTCGTTGCCCATCTTTGAGGCAACCATGGTGAATTTTTCCACGATCTTGGAATTTCCCATTTCCTTTTCCTCCTGAAATTGATTTTCGTAACTGTCAGTGCATTTTCACAGTTACCTCTCCTGCTTATCCAAATCCCCATAAAACCGTTATTTTCCCCTGTTTTGAATCACCTCCTGTATCCACCCCGCCGATTTCTTGAGCCTTCGCTGATAGTTTTCGCTCAGATCTACCTCAATCATGCCGTACCGGTTTTTAAAAGCATTGTTCCAGGACCAGTTGTCAATCAATCCCCAATAATGGTAACCCATACATTTGGCTCCATCCTGGATCGCCTTCATGACCCATTCCAAATGCTCCTTTACAAATTCAATCCGATAATCATCCTGAATCTCCCCATTTTCACCGCGGAAGCGCTCCTCATGTTCCACACCCATGCCGTTTTCCGAGATAAAGAAATTCAGTTTGGGGTACTCGTTCTTCATCTTCATTCCAAAATCATAGATCCCCTTGGGATAAATCTCCCATCCCCGGTAAATATTCATCCTGGCATCCGGCCACACATAGGGGTCCGCATACTTGGGATAGCCGTTCTCATCCGTCTTTTCCTTCGGCGCCTGGACACGGGAGGGATGATAGTAGTTGAATCCCAGCCAGTCCACCTTTCCCTGAGCGAGGATCTCCTTATCCCCCGGCCTTATATCTGGCAGAAGCCCGTTCTGTTCCAAAGTCTGCAAAACATCCTCCGGCAGGCGCCCCTCCGCCACCAGATCCAGCCACCAGCGGTTTTTCAGTCCGTCTTCCATGCGTACCGCTTCCAGATCTTCCGGAGTCGGGTTCTCCCTGGTATAAGGCGGAGCGAAGCAGTTGATCAATCCGATCCTGGCATCCGGCAGAAGATATCCCTCTTCCTTGGCCTTCCGGAATTCCCTCACCGCCAGAGCATGAGCCAGAGACAGGTGATACTGCACGGCCATGCCCCTCTTGGCGTCCCGGATAAAGGGGTACCAGGCTCCGTCCCGGTATCTCTGATCCGGCTCCACAATCGGCTCGTTGAAAGTAAACCAGTAGGAAATCTCTTTTCCGAACTCCCGGAAAGCTGTCCTCGCATACAGGGCGTAAGCCTCCACCACCTCCCGGTTCTCCCAGCCGCCTCTCTCAAACAGATAAGCCGGCATGTCAAAATGATACAAATTCATAAACAGATCAATCTTCTGCTCCCTGGCACAGGCACATACCTTGTGATAAAACTTTGCCCCTTCGGGATTTAACTTCTGATCCCGATCCATCAGCCGGCTCCACTGTATGGAGGTGCGGAAGGAATCCAGTCCCAATTCCTTGAACAGCCGGATGTCTTCCTCATATTTCTCATAGAAATTGTTCCCTACATAACTTCCTACCTTATTGTAAAAATCAGAAATCGAACGGTCTGACCAGGTGTCCCAGATGTTCTCCAGCTTTCCCCCGGTCCGGTAAGCACCCTCTGTCTGGGGTCCGGACAAAGCCGCACCCATAAAAAAATCCTTTGGCAAATAAATCTCCATTCCCTCTCCTCCTTGTAAGACTATGTTGTTATGTTTTAAAATATATTTGTTATGACATATTTTTATTATATTATGTTTTTATGAAATGTCAATGCTTTTTTATCTTTTTTTATGAATTTTTTCTGCGTGATTAAAAAATATGTCAAATTCTTTTGTACAAAAAAGTAAAAGCCATGAAACTGCTCTTCTCTGTCAAACAGTTTCATGGCTTTTTCGGTTGACAACAAATAAGGGAATAAAGGATTGTTTCGCCGGCTGGAAAAACAATTCGCTGCCCCAACATAGCAACGCAAAATTCTGGTTTCCCGTTTTACTTTAATTCAATCTTCACCCCCTGCTCTGCCAGGGCCTGAGGATGCGGCTTTACGCTGATCGTCCGGACTGCTACATATTCTCCCCATGCCACCTCTGGCCGGCCTTTATCAATGCCTTAAAAATCTTCTGCTGCTCCGGGGAATCAAACATCATTTCCGGGTGCCATTGGATTCCCATAACAAAAGAACCGTCTCTTTTTTCAATCACTTCCCCCACCCCATCCCGGGAATAAGCGGTAATCCCAAACCCCTCTGCCACATCCTTCACCGCCTGGTGGTGAAACGAATTGACCTCCAGGATTTCCTTTTCAAAAATTTTGCACGCCTTTGACCCGCTTTTCAGCCGAACCTTATGCACCGGACGGTTCATAGGATACATGTCCATAAAATGATGATCAAAACCCCCTTCCTTCTCCACATCCTGATAAAGAGTTCCGCCGGCTGCCACATTCATGACCTGCATTCCCCTGCATATGCCTAAAAGAGGCTTTTTCTCATTTTCCATTACATATCTGGCAATCTCAATATCCTGCCTGTCACGTTCCGGAATGATCACCCCGCAATATGGTTTTGCCTGTTCTCCATAGCACTGAGGGTCAATGTCATGCCCTCCTGTAATTAAAACCCCATCCACATGGGACAAAATCCCTTTCACCGTCTCAAAATCCCGGCACTGAGGAATTAATACAGGAATTCCTCCCGCCCATTCCACTGCCTCCGCATAATGGCCCGCCAAAAAATTCCATGTCTGGCCTGCCATGCCCATATGGGAAACAATCCCTACTGTATCCCTGTAGTCATAGTTGCACGTAATTCCGATAGTCGGTTTCCTTACCATAATCCCCTCCCTGCCCTTCCCCATAATTGATCGGTCATCAGGGCTCTCAGCGCAGGCTGACGCTTCTTAAGGCAAAGCAGTCCGCCCTATGACGTGACTTGGAATACTCAAAGATCCTGCCGTCATCCAGATACGCCGTCTGCTCCACCTCCAGTACAGGCATCATCTCTTCTCCAATTGCCAGCCACTCTCGCTCTTCCTTCGTAGGCATATCCGCCCGCACAATCCTGTGCGCACTTTTGATTTTCAGCTTCAGCTTCTGTTCAATGTACTCATAGATGGAATTCTCCACCACTTCCATCGTAATCCCGGTAATAAAATCCGTGGGCATATAGGTATATTCCACCACATAAGGCTCCCCATCCACAATCCGGGTCCGGCAGATATAACAGACAAACGCCGTCTCCGGCACCTGCAGCTTTTCTGCCACATTTTGGGGGACCGGAAGAAGCGAAAACTGGTGGACCCTTGACTCCACCTTCCTCCCCTGCATGTCTCTGCTGAATCCTCCAAACTGCTGAGACTTAGCAAAACCCTCCGAATCGGAAGCCTCCCCGGTTATCGCCTTCACATAGGTTCCGGCCCCCCGCCTTCTTGTGATCAGGCCCCTGTACACCAAAAGATCCAGTGCTTCCCGTATCGTGATCCGGGAGGTGTTGTACCGCTTACACAGTTCCATCTCCTGCGGAAGCTTTTCATCCGCCTGGTATTCTCCAGACCGAATCTTATTCTGAATATCTTCTGCAATGATTTCATATTTAAACATGTTCCTGCTGCCTTTCATATTGTCATGGAATTTCTCTATATTGTTATATCATTTCGCAGTCAGAATGTCAAAATAATATTATTTTTCCATAAAGCATGCTATATACCACAAACTATTTAAAATTGACTTTTTTCAAAAATGCCAGTAAAGAAACCTCCTCTTGTTCTGTTATAATCCTATGCTTATTTTCCATCCTATTATCCATTTCTTCATTAGATTATCCCCCCTATTATTGGACTTAATGATAAAGATTATAAAGCAACCATTGGTTTATTTCAATTATTTTTATAAAATATATTTTATTTATTTTTCTATTTTTGTTTATTTTGTCTAATTTGAAAATAATATATTGATCAACACCTGTCTTAAAATGTAAATATTTTAAAAAGTCCAGCCAGAGAACCCATATTCTCCACGCTGGACTTTTCAAATTCTGTAGCTTTCCGATTTTCCCTTTATCTTTTTGATTCTTGCCTGGCTTAATGGCGGAGCATATCTTCAACAAATATCCCATACCCTCTGGTTGAGTCTTGTACAAACACATGGGTTACGGCTCCTACCAGTTTTCCGTCTTGTATAATCGGACTGCCGCTCATGCCTTGTACGATTCCGCCGGTAAGGCGGAGTAGTTCTTCGTCTACCACCCGGATCACCAGGCTTTTATTTTCCTGGACCGGGTTATAGTCTACCCGCTGAATCTCTATCTCATAGTCGCGCAGTTCGCCTGATACGTTGCTGCGAATCCATGCCTGGCCTTTTTTTACATTTTGCCGGTAGCCGATCTCCATTGCTTCTCCTGGCAGGGACTTTTGTAGCTTTTCATTGACTTTTCCAAAGATTCCCACGCGGGTGTTTGCCTCGATTGCCCCCAGGCAGGACCCTGGGCCGTAATAGATGACGCCTGCCATTACGCCGGGGTTTCCTGCACTTCCTTTTTCGATTCCCATAATCTCGGTCTCATACAGGGCCCCTTCGTCGATCTCTACCACCTCGCCGGTGTCGCTGTCGCTGATTCCGTGCCCTAATGCGCCGAAATTGCCGTTGGTATCCACATACGTCAATGTTCCGATTCCCTGTGTGTCGTCCCGCACCCAGGCTCCCAGCTTATAGTTCCCATCCATTGCCTGCACCGGATTCATGCGGATCTCCAACTCCTCCCCATCCCGGCGCACCTTAAGCAATGCCTCCTGCCCTCTGTTGTGGTTCAGGTTGCTGATCAAAGCCTCCTTGTCCCGCAGCGGCTCTCCGTTGATCGCCTCAATATAATCGCCGGACTGCAGCACCCCGTAAGCAGGCTCTACCTCTTCGCCGTCCTGGCAGCGGATTCTTCCTGTTCCGATCACAAGCACGCCGCTTGAACGCAGATAGATACCTACCGGCACGCCGCAGGGAATCGCGTAATGGCTGTCAACTACATCCAGCTGAATCTCCTTAAACCGCAATTTCCCAAACAGTTTTAATCCCAGGCGGTAGCTTCCCTGGTTTCTGGCATACAAAGAAAACGGTTCATCCACCTTCAGCCGGATCTCGTCAGATGGGATATTCGACTGGTTTCCCAGCACTACCTCCTCGCTCTCGCTCCAAAGCGTCACCTGAAACGGCAGTGAGAAATCAAATTCCTCCCGTTCATCCACCACCACGCTCAGATGATCCGGAATCTTCCGTTCTACATAAAACCAGGTAAAAACCGCCGTAAATAATATACCAAGCCAGAACGTCCAGACAAGGCAGCGGCGATATGGACTTTTTCTTCTTCTCTTTTTCTTTTCTTTCATCTCACATACCTCCTCTATCTTAAACGGATTAATTTTAGTATGTGAGAAAATAGAAATTTCACACTGTTATTTTTTTGTTTTTATTCCACTCTGCCACAAAATCTTTAAAATCCGATATTTCTGTCAGATCCTATCTCTGTTTTCCGGTGCGAGCCCCTTACGCTCCCGGGCCAGATCCTTCATCTCTCTGGCATTCTGCCGCACTGCATCCGTAATCTGCGCTCCGCCCAAAAGACGTGCCAGTTCCTCAACCGTCTCCTGCTCATCCAGCTTACGGATCTTTGTCGTCGTCTTGCCTCCATCCGCCGACTTGGCAATCTCAAAATGGCAGTCAGCCATCGCCGCAATCTGCGGCAAATGGGTAATGCAGATCACCTGATGGCTACCGGAGATCACCGCCAGCTGTTCCGACACTTTCTGCGCCGTCCTGCCGCTGATTCCGGTATCAATCTCGTCAAAAATCAGGGTCGGGATCTCATCGCTGTCCGCAAGTACGGTCTTAATCGCCAGCATAACCCGCGACAATTCACCTCCGGAGGCCACCATCCCCAGGGAACGCTTCGGTTCCCCCGGATTGGTGGAAATCATGAACTCTGCCTCATCATACCCTGACGCGCTGTAATGCTTCAGCCGCCGGAATTCCATTGCAAAATCCACATTCAGGAAATTGAGTTCCTCCAGTCCCTTCTTAATCTGCTCCGTCAGCTTCTTTGCCGCTGCCTTTCTTTCCCTTGACAGCTTTTCACACAGCTTCTCCAGCTTTTTTGTCAGCCGTTCATATTCTGCCTCGTTTTTCTTTCGATATTCATCAAAATTCTCCAGCTTCTGCAGACGGTCCTTCTTCTCCTCCAAGGCCGCCTCGATCTGTTCTACCGTGTTGCCGTATTTGGCCTGCAGGCTATGTATCTGATCCAGGCGCCGCCGGATTTGCTCCATCTCCTCCTCATCAAAGGTCATGTCATCCAGATAAGCGCCAATTCCATG
The DNA here is from genome assembly GCA_947063875.1 of uncultured bacterium. Taxonomy (GTDB): domain Bacteria; phylum Bacillota; class Clostridia; order Lachnospirales; family Lachnospiraceae; genus Brotaphodocola. The sequence continues at coordinate 31,964 of CAMSTY010000019.1, read as the reverse complement.
ATAAATATCACCCAAAATTGATTCCGCATCATACAGCTGATCCAGAAACTCTTTCAAATGTCCGTCATATGCGGACACTTCGTTTACCAGATGAATCGCCTGCCCGATTCTGTCGCTCTCCACCATCTGATAAGCCGCTGACAGATTCTCCAGGATTTTCTGGCTGCCGGTGTATCTCCGGTAGCGTTCAGTCAGCGTTTCCTCCTCGCCTTCCGTCAAAGCCGCTTCCTCGATCTCTCCAATCTCGAACCGAAGAAAATCAGCCTCTCGTTTCCGGCTTTCCTGATCTCCCTCCGACTCCCCCAGAACCGCCTGCAGCGACCGGTACTGCCGGTATACCTCTCCAATTTCAGCTTTCAATAATTCGGTGCGGGATTTAGCGAAAGTATCAAGAATCTCCAGATGTTTGGATATATGCAGCAGAGACTGATGCTCGTGCTGACCATGGATATCCATAAGAAGTCCCGTCACCTGCCGCAGCCGCGCCACAGTCACGGTCTCATCGTTAATCTTGCTTATGCTCCGCGTCGGCATAATCTTGCGGGCGACAATCAGGAGTCCGTCCTCATCCGGAAATACCTCCAGTTTTTCCAGTTCCTTCCTCCGCTCCTCATCCACGGAAAAAACCAATTCCACATAAGCATGTTCCGCACTGCTGCGGATCATGTCCCTGGGCGCCTTCTGTCCCAGCGCCAGACTCACGGAACCGATAATCACAGATTTACCGGCGCCAGTTTCACCAGTCAGAATATTAAGGCCGTCACCAAATTCCACATCCGCCCGTTCAATCAGCGCCAGGTTCTTCACGTGCAACTCTAACAGCATATTTCCTCCTAATAATATGTATTCTACTGCTTCTGTTCTGTTACCATCTTACGAATCTTATCCATAACCACAATGGTATCATCCACACTTCTCACAGCACACATAATCGTATCATCTCCTGCGATGCAGCCCACGATTTCATAAAAGTGCATGGCATCCAACGCCGCCGCCACCGCCATCGCCATACCAGATACGGTCTTGATCACCAGAATATTCTGCGCCATGTCCATAGACAGATAGCCGTCCCGTAAAATCCGGATATATTTATCGCTAAACGAACTCGGATGCTGCATGACCACATAACGCTGCCGGCCGTTCTCCCCCTGGACCTTCGTCAGCTTCAACTCCCGGATGTCCCGGGATACGGTTGCCTGCGTCACTCGGAATCCTGCCTCCTGTAGGCGGTCTGCCAGTTCTTCCTGTGTCTCGATATCATGTTTTCCAATCAATTCCACAATCTTGCTATGTCGTTTTAGCTTCATCTTTTCCTTCACCCTTTTCCCCTTTTATACCCGCGCCAGTTTCTCCCGGATATTCACCAGGAACGGTACATTCTTTAATTGTATCAATGTAGTATTCCTTTTGGATTCCCGGATTTTCAGCATTCCGCTGCCATCCAGATCCATCATATGGTCTCCGTCAAACACAGCCATCTGCTTTTGTCCTACATTCTCCAAAACCCGAATCCCGATCTCATCCTTATGAGAAAGAACGATGCTCCGCGAATGGACGGAATGAGCGCAAATCGGCGTCAGCACAATCAGTTCCGCCCCCGGGGCCACAATCGGGCCCCCGGCAGAGAGATTGTAGGCTGTCGATCCTGTAGGCGTGGCCACAATCATACCGTCCGCCGTGTACTCCGTCAGCAATCCCCCATTGACATACACCTGAAATTTCAACACCTGCATGACGTCTTTACGGGTAAGGACAATGTCATTTAAAGCAATTTCCCACCTGGCCGGACCAGCCTTTTCCTGTTCTTTTGGTTGTCCGCCTTCTGCCTGACGATCCTCCACCCTGACTACCGCGCCTTCCAGCATCATCCGTCTCTCCAGGCGGAAATTATCCTCCAGCAGGGCGTCCAGCATCGGTGGAAGGGCCTCTCCCTGGGCAATCTGCGTCAGATACCCCAAAGTGCCCATATTTACTCCGATCATGGAAATCTGCAGATCCACCAGATCCCTTGCCGCCTGAATCAAGGTGCCGTCACCCCCCAGAGTGATTACGCACTGCGTCCGGGGCGGGATCTTTCTTTTGTCGGTGTAGCCATAGGCCGAACCCTCCCGCCGCTTTTCCTGGGCGCTTCCCTCACAGACTGCCCCCCGGCTCCGAAGATAGCGGGTAATCTGCCCTGCCACCTGCACTGCGCCGTTCTTGGATGGATTCGCAATCAAATAAAAGTATTTCATGGATCTCTCCCGTCTATAGATTTCTGTGCGCCTCTTCCACGACCTGCTCCGGGACAATGACGGGCCTTCCGCTTTCTCCAACGCCCCTTGCCTCTGCCTCGCCGGCCGGAAGAATCTCAGTGTGATTCTGCAGGTGCAGCAGATATTCAATATTCCCTTCCGGGCCTTTCACAGGCGAATAGTCCAGATTTAAAACCTCGAACCCCAGTTCTCTTGCATGGCAGATCACCTTCCCGATTACCTCCAGATGCGTACCCTTCTCCCGGACTACTCCCTTTTTCCCCACCTTTTCCCTGCCGGCTTCAAACTGAGGCTTGATCAGCGCCGCAATCTGCCCATCGTCTGTCAACAGCTTCTGTACAGGTCCCAGCACCTTAGTCAATGAGATAAAAGATACGTCAATAGAGGACAATTCGATCCGATCCGGAATGTCTTCCGGCGTCACATATCGGATATTGGTCCTTTCCATGCAGACTACCCGTTCATCATTGCGCAGCTTCCAGTCCAGCTGTCCGTGCCCCACATCCACCGCATAGACCTTTTGCGCCCCGTTCTGCAGCATGCAATCCGTAAAACCGCCGGTAGAAGAACCCACATCCATGCAGATTTTTCCTTCCGGGGACAAGCCAAAGCTGCTCATGGCCTTCTCCAGCTTAAGGCCGCCCCGGCTTACATATTTTAATGTGGTTCCCCGGACTTCCACCGCTGCCGCAGTATCAAAAACCGCTCCCGGCTTGTCTTCCTTCTGTCCGTTCACATAGACGATTCCCGACATAATAATGGCTTTCGCCTTCTCCCGTGACGGAGCCAGGCTCCGGTTTACCAGAAGTATATCCAGACGTTCCTTCTGCTCTTTCATCTCGCCCCTCCCAGCCTCTCCGGATAAAACTCTCTCATGGCCCTTATGACAGAATCACTGTCGATCCCCAGGCTCTCCCGCAGCACAGACACATTTCCATGTTCCACATAGGCATCCGGCAGCGCAATATTAAATACCTTTACCTGCGGCGCATACCTGTGAACCAAAGCCGTCACCTGCAGTCCGAAACCGCCCTGCAGCACATTTTCCTCTAAAGTTACAATCAGCCTGTGGCTTTTTGCAAGCCGCTTTACCAGTTCCTCGTCCACAGGTTTGATAAACCGTCCGTTTACCAGAGTGCAATCCACACCCTCCTCCAGCAGCTTATCCCTCACATGCTCCGCCGTACTGACCATGCTTCCCACTGCCAGAAGAGCAATCTCTTGCCCTTCATATAGAATCTCTCCCTTTCCAAACGCAATCGGAGAGTCAAACTCTTTCAGTCCCCGGTATGCCTGCCCCCGGGGATAGCGCACGGCAATCGGGCCGTCATAATGCTCCACGGCAAACTCCAGTTCCCGGCGCAATTCCCACAGATTCTTCGGCGCTATCACGCACATATTGGGAATCGTTGTCAAATAAGACAAGTCAAAAATCCCCTGATGGGTCTCCCCGTCGCTGCCTACCAGCCCTGCCCGGTCCAGGGCAAACACCACCGGAAGATTCTGAATACATACGTCATGAAGAATCTGGTCAAATCCCCGCTGCAAAAAAGAAGAGTATACCGCCACCACAGGCTTGAGCCCTGCCGCAGCCATTCCCGCAGCCGATGTCACTGCATGCTGCTCCGCAATCCCTACATCAAAAAACCGCTCCGGATAGCGTCTGGCAAACGCCTTTAAGCCTGTCCCGTCCGGCATGGCCGCCGTGATCGCCACCACCCGCGGATTCTTCTCGGCCAGCCGGCACAGCGCCTTGGAAAACACATCCGTATACCCAGGGTAGACTTTCTCCTTCAAGGGTTTTCCCGTCACCGGGTCAAAGGGTTCTACTCCATGGAAATGAGCCGGATTCCTCTCGGCCGGCGCATATCCCTTCCCCTTTTTCGTATTCACGTGAATCAGTACCGCATGATCCATCTTTCTGGCTTCCCGGAAAACCTTCACCATCTCCCAGACATTGTGGCCGTCCACCGGCCCCAGATAGGTCAGTCCCATATTTTCAAACAGCATCCCGGGAATCACCAGCTGCTTGATACTGTTCTTGGTCCGGCTGATCTTATCCACCAGGCTGTCCCCGACTACCGGAATCCGCGTCAGCACGGCCGTCACATCTTTTTTCAGGCGATTATAGCCCTCACCGGAACGAATCCCGTTTAAATATTTAGACATGCCCCCCACGTTCTCCGAAATGGACATGTTATTGTCATTTAAGATAATAATAAAATTCTTTTTCATCCGCGCCGCATTATTCAGCGCCTCATAGGCCATGCCGCCGGTCAGCGCTCCGTCTCCGATCACTGACACCACCGCATAATCCTCCCCCAGCAGGTCCCTTCCCTGGGCCATCCCCAGGCCGGCGGAAATAGAGGTGGAGCTATGCCCCGTATCAAAGGCATCATACGGGCTTTCTTTCCGTTTGGGAAACCCGCTCAGGCCTCCATACTGGCGCAGTTCGTCAAACATCTCCCGCCGTCCGCTCAGAATCTTATGGGTATAGGACTGATGTCCCACGTCCCAGATCACCTTATCCCTTGGCAAGTCAAACGCCAGATAGAGGGCAATCGTCAGCTCCACCACTCCCAGGTTGGACGCCAAATGCCCTCCGGTCACGCTGATCTTATCAATCAGAAAATGACGGATCTCTTCTGCCAGTTCTTTCAATTCTTCTGCACTCAGATCATGAATATCCTGCGGCTCTTTTATCTGTTCCAGCAGCATTATCATCGCCCCTTTATTTTTCTCTTGTAATCAGCATTCGGATCAACCCTTCCAAAAACGGGTTCTCCCCCGGAAACCCCCGAAGCAGCGTGATCGCCTTCTCCGAAAATGCCTCTTCATCCCTGCGTGCCTTCTCAATCCCTTCCAGGGTCACATAAGTCGTCTTTTGATTCTTCTCATCACTGAGAACCGGCTTGCCCAGCTGCATGGTAGTCGCCGTCACATCCAGGATATCATCCTGGATCTGAAATGCAATGCCTACCAGAGAAGCCAGTTCTTCCACCTGTTCCAGTTCCTTTTCACCGGCCCCCGCCAGCAATGCCCCGATCATCATCGAAGCCTCTAACAGCGCGCCTGTCTTCAGCCGGTAGATAAAATCCAGCTTTTCCCTCGGAATCGGCTGGTTCGTCAGCTGCACATCCACCACCTGCCCGCCGATCATCCCGTAAATCCCCGTCTTTTGCGCCAGAATCCCCACCGCCCGCGCTACCGCCGCGGTATCCTTTGTCAAAAAGCATGCCTGAACCGCCGTTTCCACTGCATAAATCAACAGGGCATCACCTGCCAGCACCGCCATATCATAGCCGTATTTCACCCAGGTTGTGGGTTTTCCCCTGCGCAGTTCGTCATTGTCCATACACGGCAGGTCATCATGAATCAGGGAAGAGGTATGAATCATCTCGATCGCTGCCATAAAAGGCTCAATTTCCTGTCCGCAGCCGCCAAACAACCGGTACGTTTCCTGCATCAGCATCGGCCTTAAACGTTTTCCTCCGGCACGCACGCTGTAATTCATGGCCTCAAAAATAGTCCGCTGATGACCAATCTCTTCCGGAAGATACCTCTCGACCACCGCCTCCACTTCCCTGGTTCTCTGTTTCAGCAGTTCTCTCAGTTTTGCCTCTTTAACCCTCTCCATCTGCGTCTTCCCCTCCCTGCAGCACAATGATCTGTTTCTCTACCTTATCGATCTTCTCCCCGCATGAACGCACCAATTTCATCCCCGCCTCATAACAGGCAAAAGAATCCTCCAGGGAGGTATCCGCAGCTTCCAGCTTCTCCAGAATCTGATCCAGTTCCGAAAAAATCTGTTCTATTGATTTCTCCATATTTTCCTCCGCGTTATGCACGCCTCCCGGCATTGCATGTCCCGCTTTCTCCTTCTCCTGTCCTTGACTGTTACTTCGTTTGGCCAGATAATTCCTCTTTCTGCAGCACCTGCGCCGTCAGCTTTCCATCCAGAATCCTCACCGCAATCCGGTCTCCCGCCTGCACCTGCCGGATACTTTCCAGCCGTTTTCCGGAATCATCGGTCACAAAGCCAAATCCGCCGCTGATCTTTGCCAGCGGCGACAGGCCATGCAGCCGTCCGCTTGCCAGAGCCAGCCTGTGCTTTGCCTCCTGCAGCCTCTGCATTGTCACCTGGCTCAAACGTTCTTCAACGTTTAAAAGCTGCTGCCGCTTCTCACGAATCTGCCGCTTGGGATCATGAAAACGCAGACGCATCCGAGACTGCTCCATGCGGTACCGCAGCCGCTCCATCCTTCTGCCCATAGAACGCACAAGGTTCTGCTCATACAGCCGCCGCTGTTCCTCAAACTGACGGTAATCAAATACCGCCAGTTCCGCCGCGGCCGACGGGGTCGGCGCACGCAGATCTGCCACGTAATCCGCAATCGTTACATCCGTCTCATGCCCCACTGCTGAAATCACCGGCGTCCGGCACTCAAAAATCGCCCTTGCCACCGTCTCCTCATTAAAAGCCCACAATTCCTCGATAGAGCCGCCGCCGCGGCCGACAATCAGCACATCCAGCCCCATCGTATCCAATGTCCGGATTCCTGCCGCAATGCTAGCGGCCGCCCCGCTTCCCTGTACCAAAGCCGGATAAAGAATCAGCTGCACATAAGGATTCCGCCGCGACGCGATATTCATGATATCCCGGATGGCGGCTCCGGTGGGCGCTGTCACCACTCCGACCTGCATCGCATATTTGGGAATCAGCTGCTTATATTCCGGGGCAAACATCCCCATCTCTTCCAGTTCCGTGCGCAGCTGCAAAAAGCGTTCAAACAGCTGTCCCAGTCCGTCCGGCTCAATCCGTTTTGCATACAGCTGATACCTGCCGTCCCGCTCATAGACATCCACAGTCCCGCTCACCACCACCTGCTGCCCTTCCTGCATCTGGAAGCAGAGGCCTGTGCGCCGCTGCCCGGCAAACATCACTGCCGACAGCGTGCCGCCCTTATCCTTCAATGTAAAATAGATATGCCCCGAACTATGGTATTTGCAGTTGGACACTTCGCCCCGGACCGTAATCCGGCTAAGGGCAAAATCCTGAACGAACATATTCTTAATATAAGAATTCACCTGGGAAACCGAATAAATACTCGCCATATTATTCCGCCGTCACCAGTTTTGCCAGGATTCCGTTAATAAAAGCCGACGAATCCTTTCCACCGTACTTCTTGGCCAGATCCACCGCCTCATTGATCGCCACTTTCTCCGGCACTTCGCTGTCATACCGCATTTCATACAAAGCCTGCCGTAAGATTGTCAGTTCTACCTTCCCCATACGCCCGGTTCTCCAGCCCTTGGCCACCTCATTCAGGCACTTGTCCAACTCCTGGATTTTCTCTGTCATATCCTCCACCCGTGCAATCAGAAACGCTTTCTCTGTCTCTTTCATCTCCACCTGATGCAGGATCACTGGTGTTGTGTCCTCCGCGGTATCCTCTTCCTTAGGCGACTCAAAATACCTCTTTGCCTGCTCCGCCGCCTCCTCTGCCGGATAAAATCCCATCCCAAACAGCATCTTAAAGCAATGTTCCCGCATTTCTCTTCTGGTCATGACATCTCCCTCCCGTTCCCGGACCCTGTCTTTAAACTTTGTCTATCATAACACATTTTATAACGAATCACAAGGTTTGCGCCTCCTCAATCATTGTCCGGCAGCAGCTTGATCCGCACCATAATCTGCCGCACAAAACTCCCCTCTGCCAGTTCGATATCCTCCCCATGGCTCTGTGCCGGAAAATCTCCGCCTTCCTCCAGTTCCACGGCCAGCCAGTTGTACGCCGCATCTCTGGCCTCATCCAGTGCATCCTCCAGATCCTGGCCGTCTGCTTCGCAGCATTCCAGATCCGGAAACACCACATGAAATCCCTGGTCTTCTTTATGCGGTGTAATCACCGCCGGGTAAGTAAATGTCATATTTCTGATTCTCCCATCTTTTTTCTGAACTCTATTATAATTTCCAGACAGAAGGATGTCTATTAAAAAATAATGAAAAAGTGTTAAAAATCATCGCCTCATCAGCAATTCTCCGTTTACCCTCAGCCAGTTTTTACGCTGCGGATAGTCCGGCAGTTCCTCCTCCACCAGTCTCCAGAAACGCGCGGAATGGTTCATTTCCTTCCGGTGCGCCAATTCATGAACCACCACATAATCCAGCACCTCCCGGGGCGCCAGAACCAGCCGCCAGTTAAAATTCAAATTCCCTTTAGAGCTGCAGCTTCCCCAGCGGGTCTTCTGGTCCCGTATGGTAATCCTGCCGTAACTTACCCCCATTTGGCCGGCAAAATAAGCTGCTCTCTGCCGGAAGACCTGCTCTGCCAGCATCCGGTAATTTTGATAATCTTCTTCGCTTAATATGGGAAGCTGTTCTCTTTTCTGCTCCTGTTCCTTTGCACGAAGGCGCAGTTCCTTTTGCTTTCTTAAAATCCATTCTTTTTTTTCTTCTATAAAACTCTCTGCCTTTGCCCTGCTGCACCGCATGGGAACCCGCACTGTCACTTTCCCGTCTGCGGCTATCTGAATTGCGAGCGTCTTGCGGGAACTGTGTATCAATTCGTATTCCATTCTGGTTTCCCCGTTTCTTTGTATCTTTTGCCTGTTTTGGAGTATCTCTGCCATATCATAATATATTTCCTTTTCTGCGTCAATGCCTGTCATTTTCTGTGATTTACTTCTTCTTTGGGTTCTTTTTGTGAGGGAGGGGTACTTTTCAAAGGGTACGCAACCGCAAAAAGCATCGCGGGAAGAGTCCGGGCCTGGCAAGGTTCAGCTCCCGACCAGTAACCCTTTTGAGTCAGAGTATGTTTGAAAATTCATTCCTGCCATCTGCACGTCCCGCTTTTATAACCCTTAAACAGAAAAGTCAAAATCCCCCTTCAGAATAAACCAAAACCAAAGCACCCCTACCAAAAGAAAAAGAGTAACCAAAAACAGGCCAGGGGTTGGCAGGGTTTGGCGACTTTTGGAGGGGCTTAGTACTTCCTGGGCAAAAAGACGGCAGTTGTACAAAAATGTTGCTGTAGCAGCAACGTGCGAAGACACGGCTGCGTAAAAACACCTCACCGTGACTGCCGTCTTTTTGCCCTGGAAGCACTTGCCCCGGAAACGGGAGCCAAACCCTGCCAACCCCTGACCTGTTTTTTCACCCCTTTTTCACCCCTTTTTCACCCCTCCCCTCTTAATTAAAAAATCTTTACAGAAACCTCTTGTTTTCCTCCTCCGATTTGTTATACTTAAAGACAATATATTTTCACGGAGGCCTTCATGGATTTAGTCAGACAATTTATCGAAAACTACAAAAAGAAAATACCCTTTTACGAGGCTGCCGGCAGAGTGGCCGCTTCCCAGCTGGAATCCGCCCTGCAATCTGCCGGTATCCGAGCCATGGTCACCTCCCGCGCCAAAAGTCCTGACCGCCTGATGGCCAAAGTCACCCGGCGCAATGCCAAACGGCCGAACCCCTACAAAAATATGCGGGAGATCTATGAAGACATCGCAGATCTGTGCGGTGTACGGGTATCCCTGTATTTCCCCGGCGACCGCAACAAGACCGGCGATCTCATTTCCGACCAGTTTGCAATCCAGGACATCCGACATTTTCCGGAGCAATCCAGCCCGCCGACATATAACCGGCGTTTTTCCGGCTATTGGGCCACACATTACCGGGTTCTCTTAAAAGAAGACACCTTGTCCGGCGCTCAGAAACGCTATGCCTCTGCACGTCTGGAAATCCAGGTGGCTTCTCTGCTGATGCATGCCTGGTCCGAGGTAGAGCATGATCTGGTCTACAAACCGCTCCAGGGCAGCCTGTCGGAAGAAGAACTTGCAATCATTGACGAGTTAAACGGCCTGGTCCTATCTGGCGAGATCGCGCTGGAAAGACTCCAGAGCGCCGGTGACAAGCGCATTCTCAACAAGAAATCTTCTTTTGACAGCCAGTATGATCTTGCCTCCTACCTGTACAATTACTTAAGCAGCAATTTCCGCAAGGAGGATGTGGAACTTCGCATGGGGGATATTGAACTTCTCTACCGTCTGATCAGCCATCTGGAAATGAACAGCGTCAAGGCAATCGAACCGGTCATGAAATCCGTCAAGTTTGAGAAGGATAAACGCAATATCTCCCAGCAGATCATTGACCAGATTATCACTGGCAACGCCATGCATTATCAGACCTACCAGAAACTTCGTACCGTAAATCATGCCTGCGACGAGGAAGCCTCCCAGGCCATTCACGACTTTCTGGAAAGCTGGGTGCCTCTGGAAAACCTGCTCAACCATATCACCTACCGCAACTCTCCCAAGCAGCGCGGCGCCTTCCATATCAACTCCCTGAAACGCATGAACCTGCTGAATCAGGACTGCATAGGAGCCATCATTTCCCTGCGCAAGCTGCGCAACGTACTGATTCATGATATTGAAATTCCGGAAACAGACATCATTTTAAAGCGGACCCGGGACGCGCAGGAACTGCTTGGTAAACTGGAAGCGCAGTTCGGCAGCGAAATGAAAAATGAAGGATAGCCGTCATTCTTCCTGCTCCTGGCCGGCCCACAATTTTACCAGGTCCTCCACCAGTAAAAGTCCCACCGGCCCCAGCAGCAGACCGCTGATTCCAAACAGTTCCAGGCCCACATACATGGATACCAGCGTCTCCAGAGAGGACAGGCCAACCTGATTCCCCATCAGTTTTGCTTCCATGATTTCCCTCAAAGCATAGCAGATCAGGTAAAGCGCCAGCAATACCAGGCCTCTGCCCCAGCTTCTTCTGAAAAAACAGAAAAACGCCCAGGGAACCAGCACGGTCCCTGTACCGAACACCGGCAACGCATCCAATATGCCGATTCCAACCCCCAGTATAATGTAATAAGGATTTTTGATCACCCAAAATCCCGCAATGCAAATGGCCGTAGTCAAAAGCATAATCATCCCCTGCGTCTTCAAATAGGCGTTGGCTATCATCGCAAGACGGTGTCCGATCATCAAAAATTCCCGGCGGTATGAAGAGGCCAGACAGCGATGTTTCCATTCTTCCAGTTCCTGAAGGGCCAGGCCCACAGACACCAGAAAAATCACGGACACCACGGACATCTTCAGTCCCCATTGAAAAATAGACAGGGAGTTGGCCATCAGATAAGGCATCGCCGCATATTTCAATTTGTCCATCAGGCCGCGCAGCATTTCCCGCATCAGCACCACCAGGCAATCCGGATTCAGGCACAGGCATTCTTCCAGGCTATGGCACATACCCGTCAGCCAGCCATCCAGGGATTCCATCCATATCGGAATCTGATTCAACAGCAATTCCGCTTCCATACATAGTCTTTTTTGCCCATAATAAATCAGCAAACACACAAAAAAAACGACTGTCAGCAGTTCAGCCACTCCGATTATCCCTACCGGGACTGCCAGGACCACAGACTTTCCCTTTATGCAAAACCGCATCCGGCAACGGCCGGCCAGCCAGGAAGCCGACGGCCTCAGTAAAAACGCCAGGCCCCAGGCCAGCAAAAAGGGAACCACAAGCGGCAGCAGATAACGGAATACCCCATATACTGCCCCTGTGATTCCCACAATCCATAAAATTCTCTTCAGTTTCTTATCTGGCTTACCCATGGACTCACCCGTTTCTGTTTTGTACTTCTTTTGTACACAATGTATTTTGTCCAACAGGTTTTGAAATATTCAGGAAGGTTTTTACTTTTCCGCCGTCTCTCCTTTTTTGCGTTTCAGCCAATAAAAACCATGGCCATCCACCCGGACTGCCGATGCCGCCCACTCATTCCCGGTCAGCAAGTCCTCATATAAGCCGTCCTTCTCGTCAATCCAGGCAAGTCTCGGCTCCTCACTGAAATTGAAAAGTCCGATCAGCTTCTCATCATTGCTCTCTCTCACCAGTCCCAAAACCGCATCATCCCACGTCTCCAGAATCCAAAATCCGGCGGAAGCATCAAATACCTTTTCTTTTGCACGGATCTCCTCCAGACGAGCCAGGCGTGCAAAGAGCCTCCCCTGCACAGTCTCCGGCTTATCAATATTCTCTACCAATTCCCACATAAATTTCCCGCGATGGATGTAACGGGAATCCGCCGCCTTATTGGGGTCGTCCTTATAGGTATAATCATTGACCTGGCCAATCTCATCTCCGCTGTAAAGCATCGGGATTCCTGACAAGAACAGCATATAGGCATGCAGCATCACATCCGTCTGAATCGCCGCCCCCATGGCTGCTTCGCTCTGCTCAAATCCGGCTTTTTCCACCCCGCACATGGATGCGGTCGTCGCACAGAACCTGGCGTCGCCGGTAACAAAGTCTTCGTTATAAAGTTCACCGCGGCTGACACTGCCTTCCAGTCTGCCGGTGAAATAATCATTGAGATATTTTTTATGGGGCACCTGCAGCATCCCCCAGTTCTCCAGCAGCGGGTAATCCAGCCCCCAGCCGATGTCATCATGGCAGCGCAGATAGTTGAGGAAGGTATAATCCGAAGGCAGGCTGCTGATAATCTCCATCTGCCGTTTTAAAAGCCTCACATCCCGGGTGGCTACCGTATGCCATGTTGTCGCCATGGTCGTGACATTGTAAAGCATATGGCACTCCGGCTTCTCCACTGTCCCGAAATATGGCGCCACCTTATCCGGCTCCATCACCACCTCGCCAAGCAATACGATACCCGGGCAAACGATCTCCCCGATCATCCGCATCATCCGCACAATCGTGTGCACCTGGGGCAGGTTGCGGCAGTTGGTGCCGATCTGCTTCCAGATATAAGGCACCGCGTCAATCCGCAGTACGTCAATCCCCCGATTGGCCAGGTAGAGGAAATTATATACCATCTCATTGAACACCACCGGATTGCGGTAATTTAAATCCCACTGATAGGGGTAAAAGGTCGTCATCACAAATTCCTGACGTTCCGGCAGCCAGGTAAAATTCCCCGGTGCTGTCGTCGGAAATACCTGAGGCACCGTCTTTTCGTACATCGCCGGCATGGAATAATTGTCAAAGAAGAAATAGCGGTCCTGATACTCCTTTTCCCCTGCCCTGGCCCGTTTTGCCCACTCGTGGTCTTCGGAAGTATGATTCATGACAAAGTCAAGACACAGGCTGATCCCTTCCCTGCGGCACTCATCTGCCAGCTTCTCCAGGTCCTCCATCGTCCCCAGCTTGTCTTGTACTTTCCGGAAGTCAGCCACGGCATAGCCGCCGTCGGAACGCCCCTCTACCGTATCCAGAAGCGGCATCAGATGTACATAATTGACATTGCAGCGTTTGATATAATCCAGTTTCTTTCTCACCCCGTTCAGATCGCTGGCAAACTGGTCCACATACAGCATCATCCCCAGCATCCCATTTCTCCGATACCAGCCCGGGTTCTGCTCACGTTTCTGGTCCTGTCTCTTCAGGTCCGGCTTTCGCTGCTCATAAAACAGCTTCAGATTCTCCAGCAGGCTGTCAAAAAATTCCTGATTGTCATACAACTCCATATACAGCCATTTTAATTCGTCTATATGACGCTGCAAACGTTCCTGATATACGCTTTCTGTCCTGTCAGTGGCCGGTTCCTTAACCGGCTTTACTAATACTTTCTTTTTTTTCATCATCTTTCATCCCCTTGGCTTTTCTACAGATGTCCGCGCCGCAATTATGGTATCGCTATGATATCATCGTTCCTGCCATTCGTAAAGGGAAAAGTCCCGCTTCTCATATGGCAAAATGCAACCCCTGAAATTATAGGCCACGCTTTCCTGGTCTTGGGGGACGGCAGGAACAGCCGATTCCCAGTCCTCCGTAGCCAATATGGCATGACACGCCCATGGAAAGATCATCGCACATGACCTCCAGTTCCGGAAATGCCGCCTTAATCTCGCCCACCCATTTCTCCGTTTCTTCGGGCGGCGCGCTGGAAGCCGCCAGCAGGCTGATTTCGCCCCGGTCATACCATTCTTTGAAACGTGTTTCCAGGTCATGGCGCATCGCTTCCAGCATCGTTTTCTTCGTCTTTGCAAATCCCCGGCATTTCCTGAACACATCCAGGGTGCCAACGTCAAACTGCAATACCGGTTTGATATTCAGGATCGTCCCCAAAGCCGCGGCGGCCGGGGTGATTCTTCCTCCCCGTCTCAGGTTCTCCAGCGTCTGCACTCCGATGTAGATCACCATCTTATCCCGCGAATCCTCCAAAACCTTTCGGATCTCTTCTGCGGAATATCCTTCCTCGATCAGTTCCTGCGCGTCCAATACCATACGGTGCAAAAGGGCCGATACCCGGCCGCTGTCCACCACCAGTACCCGGCCTGCATAGGGCTCTTCCTGCGCCAGCATCAACGATGTGGCATAAGAGCCGCTGAGCCCGCTGCTAATAGGAATATATAAGACCTTCTCATATTCCTGCAGCGCCTGATCCCAAATCCGGAGCACCTCCGCCGGTGATGGCTGGGAGGTTTTTACCTCCGTACCCAAACGCAGCTTCTCCAGAAATTCCTGCCGGGTCAAAGAAACTCCCTCATAGCAGCACTCATCTCCCACATAAAACGGCATCGGAAGCACTTGGATTTTTCGCTGCTTCGCTTCTTTTTGTGTAATGCCGCTGTGGCTGTCCGTAATAATTCCAATTGCTTTCATGCTTTTCCCATCCTTTTACCGCCGTTAGCGGCTGATTCTCCTTCCTGTCAGTTTTTTCTCCCCGCACTCAAAAGCTGCCCTTTGCTTTTGTACCAGCAAAATACCCCTATACAGATCAGGGCCGACAGGGCCGAACCCAGTGGCGGCGCCATCCCCATAGGCAGCAGCGATTCCGGAAAATATACCGAAGCCAGATATGCTCCCGGTATCCGGACCAGCAGAATCGAGGTCAGATTATGAATAAAAGAAATCCCGGATCTCCCATATGCACAGAAATATCCGCTGAAACAAAAGTGCACTCCTGCCGCCGCACAGTCAAACACATAAGACCGCAGATACTGGCTCCCCATCCGCACCACATCCGGACTGTCCGTAAACAGCATAAGAACCGGCTCTGCCGCAAACTGGCAGACCGCCGAAACAGCCAGGCCGAACACCAGAGAAACCGTTATGCCGTAACCAAGCGTTTTGTCCGCCCGTTGATACTTACCCGCGCCGATATTCTGGGCGGCAATCGCAGAAATCGACGACAGCATCGCTGACGGCACCAGAAACAGAAAGGTAATGATTTTTTCCACAATCCCTACACTGGCGGCCACCACCACGCCACGCTGATTGGCAATGGCCGTGATCACCAGAAAAGATACCTGAATCAATCCATCCTGGCAGGCAATCGGCAACCCCACTTTAAGAATCTCCGTCATCACCGGCCGGCAGAAGCGAAAATCTTCTTTTTTCACCGCCAGGCCGAAGTCACGTCTGCGCAGCACGCACAACGCCGAAAATACGCTGGCTGTCTGGGACACCACGGTTGCCAGCGCGGCGCCTGCCGCTCCCATATGAAACGGTCCGATCAGCAGATAGTCAAGAATTACATTTAAGACGCCGGCTATGGCTACAAAAATCATCGGGCTTTTGGAATCTCCCATCCCCCGGAAGACGCAGCTGATAATATTGTATGCCGTGATAAACGGAATCCCGGCAAAACAGATCAAAAGATAATGCCTGGTTTGTTCCACTGCCTCCGGCGGCGTGGATATTACCGCGATAATGATGTTTACCGCCGCCATCAGCACTGCCGTGAAAACCAAAGACGTCACCAGAAACAAAGATACGGTGTTCCCCGTCACCCTGGCCGCCTGACGTTCCTTTCTGCCTCCTATTGCCTTACTGAGAGCCACTGTCGACCCCATAGCCAGCCCCACGATCACCACGGTCAGCATGTGCATCACCTGACTCCCAATCGAGACTGCCGAGATCGTATCCGCCCCATTGAACTGTCCGGTCACAAACAAATCCGCCATTCCATAAAAAGTCTGCAAAAAGCAGGAGAGCAGATAGGGAAGGGAAAACCGGAGCAATATTTTAAAAACGCTTCCCTCTGTAAGATCTCTTTGCATTTGTCATTCCTCCCTTGTACAATCGGAATTTAATTCCGAAATATACTATAACGAATTGTCTGACGAATGTCAAACCGGACCTTTATTTTTCCTTCTCAATATATTCTCCAAAATTTAAGATATCCTTAATTTCTTCCGAGGCATCTGTTGATATAATAGGAGCATGCAAAAGGAGGAATTTTCATGCAATCCAAAGCAGTACTGATTATGATTGTTGCCGCATTTCTCACTGGCTGCAATTATGTTTCCTCGGTTTTTCCATCTGAAGCTTCCGGGAACAGCATCACCTCCACTGACGACCTGACACCTGCTGCAGACGGCAGCGAACAGATCACATTTAACGGCATCACCAAAAGAGCAAACGAACTTTCCGAGGATACTTTAAGGTGGCTGGAATGGTACCAGTCCCTCCCGGAAGATAAGAGGGATGCCCTCTCTTTTGTCCCGAATGAATTTGTAACTTCCGGCGTTGTAGCGATGGAGACCGACGCCACAGAGGCGCCCCCCTATTTGGCTTCCCTGACAGAAGAAGAACTGCTCGAAACCGAAGAATTGGCACGTTTTTATTTTACTGAGGCCTCCACGGGTTTTGCCGGCGTGGAAAGCATCTATCCGGCGGATGACAATAACCCTCTTTATCAGAATACCGGTATTGAAGCAGAATATGATCCGGGAAATATCATCATCTATATGGTTCTTACCGGCAAAGATCAGGCGGCCGGCGATCCCATGCGCTCCATCAGCATCGCCCGCCGTTCCAAGTCCGACAGCTGGAAAGTTATTAACAGCGGCCATTAAAGCCGCTGTTATATTATTCTAACATTCGATAACCTACTCCGATCTCCGTGAAGATATAATGAGGTTCCGCAGGATTGGCCTCCAGTTTTCTGCGGATATTCGCCATATTCACCCGTAAAATCTGATTGTCCGTATCCGCATAAGGTCCCCAGATATCCTTTAAAATAAAATCATAGGTCAGCACCTTACCGGCATTCCGGGCCAGCAGCGACACCAGCTTGTATTCAATCTGGGTCAGATGAATCGGCTTTCCCCCCAATGTCACCAGCCGGCGTTCAAAGTCAATCACCAGCTCATCCTTGGAGTACACCGGCTCCTGGCTCTGTGCCTGCCCTGCATGGAAACGGTGGCGCAAGGCTGTCCTGATCCGTGCCAGCAGTTCCTCCGCCCCAAAAGGCTTGGTGATATAATCGTCCGCCCCGCCGTCCAATGCCTCTACCTTCTCCCGCTCCTGCGTACGGGCCGAAATCACAATCACCGGCAGATTGGAGAATTCGCGGATACGCCTTAACACCTCCATCCCGTCAATGTCCGGAAGTCCCAGGTCCAAAAGCACCACCTCCGGGCGATGGGAAGTAAACAAGGACAACCCGGTCATCCCATTCATGGCCCGCAGCACCTTATATTCGTTGGAAAGCAAAATCGTCTCAATGTAATTCCCGATCGTTTTTTCATCTTCAATGACCAAAATGGTCTGTTTATTTGCCATTGTTTCTATCCTCTCTCAATGGTAATATAAAGACAAATTCAGCGCCCTGTCCCCAGTTGTTCACCCATATGGTCCCCTCATGGGCATTGACAATTGTCTTACAGATACTCAGTCCGATTCCCATTCCCCGATGGGAATCTCCGCTCTGGTTTCCTCCCGTACCTCCGCCGTCAAAAATGGTTTCCATCCGTTCCGGGGCAATCCCTTTGCCATAATCCCGGATATGGAAGGCGACCTCGTCCTCCTCCCTGGTCACATACATATCCATCCTCTCGGAACCCGAGTGATAAACCGCATTCTCCAGCAGGTTGATGATCACCTGCTCAATCAATACCGCATCCATGGGGACCATCAGGAATTCTTCCGGGACCTGTACCTGCACCCTGGCCTGGGGAAGACGCTTCCGGAAACGCTGCACCGCCTCGGAAACCACCTCCTCCAGAGGTTCCGGACTGGTATTGACCCTGGTCTCTCCCACCCGGATTCTGGTCACGGACAAAAGATTCTCAACCATATTCAAAAGCCAGTTCGCATCCTCACTGATACTCTTTACCATATACGATTTTTCTTCTTCTGTCAACCGCCCACTGTCTGCCAGATACGTATCCGCCATCCCGATGATCCCGGTCAGGGGGGTCCGCAGGTCATGCGACACGGCACGCAGCAGATTGGCACGCATGGTCTCTTTCTCTGCCTCCATCAGATACTTTTCCTGCTCATTGAGAATCTGATTTTGTTTTTTAAACTGCGTTGTCAGCATGCTGGTCAGACTTGATATGATTGCCATGGCAACAAAAGTCACCGGATAGCCATCAATGCTGAAATTCAAATGCATGAAAGGATAGGTAAATACATAGTTGACACAGATTACTCCAAAAAAAGAGGCCACCATCCCGGGCACATATCCATTGGTATATCTGGCCACCAGCATCACCGCCAGGATATAGATAATCGCCACGCTGGTGGAATTGACACTGTAATGAAAAAATGCCACTGCCAGCAGAGTCGCAACGGCAAAAATACCAACCGTAACTAAGATATTCGTTAGGAGATCCTTCCTGTCCATGGATTCCTTTTCCCGCATTTCCCCGTTTCCTTTCTGTCTATGCCGTCATTTCCCTGCAGCGCAGCTCTTTTTTGTAAAATGAAAACAGAGGCGGAAGCACAACGCCTCCGCCCCGAAGATTATCTCTTATTTATTATAATTGACGATCTTACCAAAGTCTGGCTTCAGGGATGCGCCGCCTACCAGACCGCCATCGATATCCGGCTGAGCAAACAGTTCCGGAGCGCTGGCGCCGGATACGGAACCGCCATACTGAATACGGATTGCCGTTGCCGTAGCCTCGTCATAAAGTTCTCCGATGCAGACACGAATGGCCGCACAAACCTCCTGCGCCTGCTCTGTGGTAGCCACCTTGCCAGTGCCGATAGCCCAGATCGGCTCATAAGCAATCACTGCCTTCTTGGCCTGCTCGGCAGTCACATTCAGAAATGCAATCTTGATCTGCTGGCGAATCCAGTCAATGGTAATGCCCTGCTCTCTCTGGGTCAGGGACTCGCCGCAGCAGATGATCGGAGTAATATCGTGCTCAAATGCTTTCAGCACTTTCTTGTTCACCGTCTCATCCGTCTCGGCAAAATACTCTCTTCTCTCGGAGTGGCCGATAATCACATACTTCACGCCAGCATCCACCAGCATTGCCGGAGAAATCTCGCCTGTGTAAGCGCCTTTCTCCTCATAGTACATATTCTCAGCGCCGATGTTGATATTGGTGCCTTCTGCCGCTTTCATGGCAGGGATAATATCAATCGCCGGCACGCAGAACACAACATCCACCTCATCATTGGCAACCAGTGGTTTTAATTCGTTTACCAGGGCAACGGCCTCCGAAGGAGTCATATTCATCTTCCAGTTGCCTGCAATAATTTTTCTTCTGGACATTTTTCTGTCCTCCCTTATATGGTTTTCTTTCTTACGCGATTCTTATTTATTGTCGGCTGCTGCAACGCCCGGAAGCACCTTGCCCTCCAGGAATTCCAGGGAAGCGCCGCCGCCGGTAGAGATATGGCTTACCTTGTCCGCGAAACCCAGCTGATTCATGGCTGCTGCGGAATCGCCGCCGCCGATGATGGTGGTAGCTTCGGTCTCAGCCAAAGCCTTTGCCACAGCAATGGTACCCTTGGCCAGAGTCGGATTCTCAAACACGCCCATGGGGCCGTTCCAGACAACGGTCTTGGCAGTCTTCACTGCCTCTGCATACAGCTCCGCGGTCTTCGGTCCGATGTCCAGGCCTTCCATATCAGCCGGGATCTCCTCGGAAGAAACCACCTGAACCTCAACCGGCCCGTCGATAGGGTTCGGGAAAGCGGCAGCAATGGTAGTATCTACCGGAAGCAGCAGCTTCTTGCCCAGCTTCTCCGCCTTCTCCATCATCTCCTTGCAGTAGTCAATCTTGCTGTCATCCACCAGGGAGTTGCCTACGCCCTTGCCCTGTGCCTTCAAGAAGGTGAAGGCCATGCCGCCGCCGATAATCAGGGTGTCACACTTCTCCAGCAGGTTAGAAATCACGTTCAGCTTGTCTGCAACCTTGGCGCCGCCTAAGATGGCCACGAAAGGTCTCACCGGATTCTCCACAGCGTTGCCCAGGAAATCAATCTCCTTCTGCATCAGATAGCCCACAGCATTCACACCGCCCTTAGCGGAGATAAACTTGGTCACGCCCTCTACCGATGCATGGGCACGATGGGAAGAGCCGAATGCGTCACATACATAATCCTCAGCCAGATCAGCCAGTTCCTTGCTGAACTCCTCGCCATTCTTGGTCTCTTCCTTACCACGGAAACGGGTGTTCTGCAGCAGCACCACATCACCGTCATTCATCGCCTCAACCGCCTTGGTGGCTGCCTCGCCGGTCACATTGTAATCTGCTACAAATACCACCTCTTTTCCCAGCTTCTCGGTCAGACGTACGGCAACCGGAGCCAGGGACTCACCCTCGTTGGGGCCGTTCTTTACCTTGCCCAGGTGAGAGCACAGAATCACCTTTGCCCCCTCTCCCACCAGCTTCTGAATGGTAGGCAGAGCCGCCACGATACGAGTCTCATCCGAAATCTCCCCATTTTTTAACGGCACGTTGAAATCGCAGCGGACCAGCACTTTCTTTCCCTTTAAATCCTTTAAATCATCTACGGTCTTTTTGTTCAGCATATCTGTAATACCCCTTTCTTGATCATTTATACAAACCCCGTTATACATACAAGGGGCCCGGTCCTTGTCAAGACCGGACCCCGCTTGAGCCTTGTTTTGCTCTTTGATTACAGTTCAGCGAAGTACTTAATGGTTCTTACCATCTGGCTGGTGTAGGAGTTCTCATTGTCGTACCATGAAACCACCTGAACTTCATACAGATCATCCGCAATCTTAGCAACCATGGTCTGGGTAGCATCGAACAGGGAACCGTACTTCATGCCGACAACATCGGAAGAAACAATCGGGTCCTCGTTGTAGCCGTAAGACTCGGAAGCAGCAGCCTTCATAGCGGCGTTGATGCCTTCCTTGGTCACGTCAGCGCCCTTGACAACTGCGGTCAGAATGGTGGTGGAACCGGTGGGAACCGGAACACGCTGTGCGGAACCGATCAGCTTGCCGTTCAGTTCCGGGATAACCAGGCCGATTGCCTTGGCAGCGCCGGTGGAGTTGGGAACGATATTGGCAGCGCCGGCTCTTGCTCTTCTCAGATCGCCCTTTCTGTGGGGGCCGTCCAAAATCATCTGATCTCCGGTGTAAGCATGAATGGTGCTCATGATACCAGACTGGATCGGTGCATAATCGTTCAAAGCCTTAGCCATAGGAGCAAGGCAGTTGGTGGTGCAGGAAGCTGCGGAAATGATGGTGTCGTCCTTGGTCAGGGTACCCTCGTTTACGCTGAATACGATGGTGGGCAGATCATTGCCCGCCGGTGCTGAGATAACAACCTTCTTGGCGCCGGCATCGATATGAGCCTGGGATTTCGCCTTGGAGGTATAGAAACCGGTACACTCCAGAACTACGTCAACGCCGATCTCTCCCCAGGGAAGATTTGCAGCGTCCTTCTCCGCGTAAATCCGGATGTTCTTTCCATCTACGGTGATGGAGTCTTCGCCAGCCTCAACGGTATGCTTGCCCTCTCCGATATGGCCCGCATAGCCGCCCTGAGCAGTGTCATACTTCAGCAGATGAGCCAGCATCTTCGGATCAGTCAGATCGTTAATCGCTACAACCTCATACCCTTCAGCTCCGAACATCTGTCTGAATGCCAGACGGCCGATACGTCCAAAACCATTGATTGCTACTTTTACTGCCATGTTCAATTCCTCCTAGATTGTTAAAAAATTATTGATTGTTAAAATATAATCAACCTTGCTTCCTATTTTACCCAATTATGGACAAAATAGCAAGAGTTTTTTTGCCATTTCACCTGTATTTATCAATCTTTGTTGCTTTTCACAAAACGGAAAAGAGGGATTGTTCGATTCCATCCCCTACAATTCATCCTTAACATACCCCGCCAGGTTATATGCGTGATCGGAAATGCGTTCCAGATTACCGAGAATATCCAAAAATACCACACCGGCCGACGGGGCGCACTCCCCTGACGAGAGACGTTCAATATGCTTCTCTCTCAGTTCCTCCTCCTGGTTATCCACGTCATCCTCATACTGGCTTACCTTCCGCACGGAATCCATGCTGCCGTTCTGGCGGGCATCGATGGCATATTGGAAGGATCTGATCACACTGTCGCTGATGCTCTTCAAGTCTTTCATTCCGGTCTCGGTAAAATCCAGTTCATGTCCGACCAGATATTCGGCCTGCTCTGCCATATTCTCCGCATGGTCTCCGATGCGTTCGATGTCGCTGACACTGTAAAACAAATTATTGACCACCTTCTTCTGCCGTTCCGTCAACGACAGATTATCCACCTTGATCAGATACTCCGTCAGCATCTTCTCCATATTATCTATGGTTTTCTCCGTTTTATACACATCCTCTATTTCTTCCAGATTGCCGGTAAAAATAGCATCCAGAGAACGTTTTACATTCTTCATGGTGATCTGCCCCATATGGATCACCTCCAGCGCCGCTGTCTCAACGGCAAAAGCAGGAGATTCAAAAATACGTTCGTCAAGGTGCCGTAATGTCTCTGCCGTTTCTGCATCCTCTTCAGACGCCTCATCCTTTTCCTTCACCACAATGCCCGACAGTTTTACCAGACAGTCGCCAAAGGGAAACAGCAAAGTAGTCATTGTCAGGTTAAACACGGTATGGAACATTGAGATCTGCACCGCGCTGATGTGAGAGGATGCAAATGCCGGCAAAAAGGCAAACACCGCAAATCCCAGCACTCCGAACACCACCGCACCGATCATATTAAAGGCCAGATGCATGACCGCCGCCCTCTTGGCTGTCCGGGAACCGCCGGCGCTGGAAAGCATCGCAGTGACACAGGAGCCAATATTCTGCCCCAGGGTAATATAAATAGCGGCATTGGTAGTCACAACCCCGTTCATGGCAAGGGTCTGCAAAATACCTACCGATGCGGAGGAACTCTGCAAAAGCGCTGTCACCGCCGCACCGATGACCATGCCCAGCAAAGGATTCCCTCCCAGAAGCGCAAAGGCTCTGGCAAAAATCGGTGCATCCGTGTAAGGACTGATCGAACCCGACATAAAGTCCAGACCGGTAAACAAAAGTCCCAGTCCGATCATAATCTCCCCCATGGTCTTTTTTCTCTGGCTTTTGGCAAAAACCAGCAGCAAAGCCCCTACACCGATAATCAGCGGCGCATAAAAACTGGGTTTCATAATCTCAAACGCATCTCCCAGCTGGCTCATGGACACAATCCAGGCAGTAATCGTTGTACCGATATTCGCCCCCATGATCACGCCCACTGCCTGAGACAGATTCAAAACCCCTGCGCTGACAAAACCCACTACCATTACCGTGGTAGCGCCGCTGCTCTGTATGATCGCCGTGATCAAAGCCCCCAGCACTACTGCCAGAAAGCGGTTATTGGTCAGCATTCCCAAAAAGCTGCTCATCCGGCTGCCGGCAGTCTTTTGCATACCGTCTGCCATAATGCTCATGCCGTACAAAAACATGCCCAGACCACCTAAAAAACCAAATACATTTGATATATCGCTGATTTCCATGCTTTTCTCCCCGTCTGTTTTTCCTTAATCCATCCGCTTCTGACTGCCGGCTGCAGCCGGCCAATGGTGTGAAATTAAGACAATGATATCACAGAATCCACTTCCATTTCAAGGTATTTCTTCCGTTCCGGCCCTGTTCTCCATTTCATATGTCTGCCACTACCACGATATTGGCCCCATAACCGGTCAGCAAAGCGGCCTGTCATGGAATGAACCGTCACTTGCATATTCGCCCAATATCCGCTATAATCTCAAATATCAAAACAAGGAGGCCCTTTACTATGCTCCCGGACACTCACATCCACACCGGCTTTTCCGGTGACTGCACGGTTCCCGCACGGATACAGATTGAACGCTGCCTGGCCCTTGGTATGACAGAACTGTGTATCACCGATCACCACGACTATCATACCGGCATGGCCGAAGAACTTTTTCTCCTGGATTTTCCCTCCTACCTCTCCCAGCTGCAAAACCTGCGCCAGGAATATGAGGGACGTATACGGATTAATATTGGCGTCGAGTTAGGCCTTCAGGTCCGCATCCGGGAATATCTGGAAAACCTGGCCTCGTCTCTGACCGTGGATTATATCATCGGCTCCAGCCATTTCATTGACCAGACGGACCCTTATTATCCCGGGTTTTTTGAAGGCCGGTCCGAGCAAGACGCCTACCGGCGCTATTTTGAAGTCTCACTGGAACGGATTCGGACGCTGGATTGTTTCGACTCTTTTGGCCATTTAGACTACGTTGTCCGCTACGGTCCCACTACCAACCATAATTATTCTTACGACGCTTATCGGGAGTATATCGATCCAATTCTTAGGACATTAATTGAAAAAGGGAGAGCTCTGGAGTGCAACACCGCAGGCTTCAAATACGGCTTAGGCCATCCCAATCCCTCAGAAGACATTCTTCGACGTTACCATGAATTGGGAGGCGAACAGGTCACTTTAGGTTCCGATGCCCACTCCCCGGAACACATCGGCCATTCCTTTGCAAGGGCCAGGGAAATTCTTCTTGACTGCGGCTTTTGCTATCTCACCGTTTACCGCCAGCGGAAGCCGGTTCTTCTTCCTCTCTGAATGCCCCATGGGCAAGAAAACGCCAAAAGGCAAGCTCTTCATAAAAACAGCCGGTATCCTGCCTTCTGGCAAAATACCGGCGTTCGTTTAGTGTTCCATCGCATACCGCGCAACTAAAATCCAAACCATCTTATTGCGGTTCCAAATATCCTCATATTCCGATAACGGAAGCGGACATGCCACACTTCCGGTCTCAATCGTCACCCCGGGAATCGGATCTTCTTTGATCTGCGTCCAATCCTTAAATCCGCCGTGGCCGCTGCTCCCTGCGGCACGATATCCGGTAGAGGCCTCGATCAATGCGGTCATCTCCCCTGACGCCTGCTGCACCCGGTTCCCCTGATAATCCCAGTATATGATATTGCCCATGCTGTGGTAGCTGACTGTCGCCGCCCACTTTCTGGAATTTACCAGATTCGCGAGGGCCTGGGTCTCCGGCTCAGACAACGGCTGTGTCCCCCGGTATCCCGCATAAGAAGGTCCCAATTCAGCAGAAAGCATTTCCCAGTCCGCGGGGAAATTCTGATTCAGATCCACGCCTCTCCCGTTGGCCTTCCAATAACTCAAATACCGGTCCAAAGGAGCCGATGTCCGTCCCAGTGCTACATCACTCGCATAGCATTGCTGGATCTCCTGCCTTATCTGCTCGGACCGGATCGCATCCAGCCCAAACTGACTTAAGGCAATCCCGTCCGGATTTACCATCGGCACAAAATGTACGGCTACCTGTTGAAGGATTGCAGATAAAGGCTGGCCGTCATAGCTGCCGCGATTGTAAAATTCCAGTCCGTATTCCAGCTGCTTCATTACCAAAAGAGGAGTCATGTACTCTCTCGCATGGATTCCTGCATGAATCAGAACATGCTTTCCCGCATTCGGATTCCCCAAAATTGCCTCATAAAGATTTCTTCCATCCCAGGATGTTCCGATCACATTTACCTGCAGCCGGTCTCCATAACGTGACTGCAGCTTTTCCAAGTCGGAAACCATACTCTCATAAGAATATTTCTCCGCTACAGCCACGGTAGGATCTCCCACCGGCTCTGAAAAATAGTCAATCCGTCCCGGAACTACATTGTCAGGGTCCGGCAATCCCTGCCCTGACGTTATTCCCGGGCCAAAAGCAACACTGCCGGACGCCGCGCCGGCTCCAATCACGGGTGATGTGCCGCCTGTCGAACCGCCTCCGCCCACGACCGGAGAACTTCCTCCCGCCGATCCGCCGGCCTCAACCACGGAAGAACTGCCCTCCGTCTCACTGCCAGCTTCCACCACGGAAGAACCGCCCTCCGTCTCACTGCCGGCCTCCACTACCGACGAGCTGTTGCCAGTCCCGCTGCCGTCTGATCCTTGATCTATAGCCTCCGTTACCGGGACTGTGCTTCCGGCGGCGCCAGAGTTTCCATCCACCGGCATATCCAGAGCCGGAACCTCTACCGTGGCCAGGACGACGGCGGGGTTCGCCGCCGCCAGAGATACCGCCAGCGCTCCTGTCAACAGATATTTTTTCTTTTCTCTCATTCTTCTCTCAGTCCTTACTTCAAATCTCCCGGCTTCATGCTCAGGCTGATCTTGCCCATTTTGTCTACGTCCAGTACCTTTACTGTCACGGTATCGCCGATGTTTACCACATCCTCTACCTTCTCCACCCGCTTATCGGAAAGCCTGGAAATATGCACCATACCGTCCTTCTTGGGTTTCAATTCTACAAAAGCGCCGAAAGGCATGATCCGCACCACCTTACCGGTGAGCACCTGTCCCGGCTCAATATCCGTCACAATACTGGTGATGATCTCTTTGGCTTTCTCGATCATCTCCTTGTCCGTGCCGCAGATATCCACCCGCCCGTCCTCGGAGATATCGATCTTTACGCCGGTCTCCTCGATAATCTTGTTGATGGTGCTTCCCTGCTTGCCTACCACATCGCCGATCTTCTGAGGATCAATGATGACCTGATCAATCTTGGGAGCATATTTGCCCACTTCCTTCCGCGGTTCGGCAATCACCGGTTTCATCACCTCATCCAGAATATACAGTCTTGCCTCACGGGTTCTGGCAATAGCCTCCTCAATGATGGAACGGGTCAGGCCGTGAATCTTGATATCCATCTGAATCGCCGTGATTCCCTTATGGGTGCCGCCCACCTTAAAGTCCATATCGCCGAAGAAATCCTCCAGTCCCTGGATATCGGTCAGCACAATATAATCATCGTCGCTCTCCCCGGTTACCAGACCGCAGGAGATTCCGGCTACCATAGACTTAATGGGTACACCGGCCGCCATCAAGGACAACGTGGAGGCACAGATACTCGCCTGGGAAGTAGAGCCGTTGGATTCCATGGTCTCGGATACCGTACGGATTGCGTAGGGGAACTCCGCCTCGCTGGGCAGTACCGGAACCAAAGCACGCTCTGCCAGGGCGCCATGACCGATCTCCCGGCGTCCCGGCCCTCTCGACGGCTTAGTCTCCCCCACCGAATAGGACGGGAAATTATAATGATGCATATAACGTTTGGAAGTCTCATTCTCATCAAGCCCGTCCAATCTCTGGGCCTCAGACAGAGGGGCCAGGGTGCAGACATTGAGAATCTGAGTCTGCCCGCGGGTAAACATACCGGAGCCATGCACTCTCGGCAGCAGGTCAACCTCTGCAGCCAGCGGACGAATCTCTGTGATGGCACGGCCGTCCGGACGCTTGTGATCCTTTAAAATCATTTTGCGCACCGTCTTCTTCTGGTACTGGTACACAGCCTCTCCCAACAGAGAAAGCCACTCTTCATTCTCCGCAAAGGCTTCTTCTAACTTCTCGGTAATCCGGCGGATATTCTCCTCCCGGGTCTGCTTGTCATCGGTAAATACCGCTTCCTCCATCTCTGCGGGGGGCACAATCTCCCGGATGGCAGCGAACAGTTCCTCCGGAACGGCGCAGCTCTCATAGGAATGCTTTGATTTGCCGCACTCCGCCACGATGGTATCAATAAACTTGATAATCTCCTGATTCACCTCATGGGCCTTAAAGATCGCCTCGATCATCACCTGCTCCGGCACTTCCTTGGCGCCTGCCTCAATCATAATCACTTTTTCCCTGGTGGAGGCCACCGTCAGAGCCATATCCGAATCCAGCTTCTGGGCATTGGTGGGATTCACAATGAATTCCCCGTTGATCATACCGATCTGAGTGGTGGCGCAGGGCCCGTCAAAAGGAATATCCGAAATACAGGTAGCAATCGCAGACCCCAGCATAGCCGTATACTCCGGGCTGCAGTCCGGATCAACGGACATAACCAGATTGTTCAGCGTCACATCATTCCGGTAGTCCTTGGGAAACAGAGGACGCATAGGACGGTCGATCACGCGGGCAGTCAGCACCGCATTCTCAGACGCCTTTCCCTCCCTGCGGTTAAAGCCTCCCGGAATCTTACCGACAGAATACAGCTTCTCCTCAAACTCCACGCTCAGGGGGAAGAAATCAATCCCTTCTCTGGGTTTATCTGACGCGGTAGCCGTAGAAAGCACTACCGTATCTCCATAATGCATAAACGCAGCGCCATTGGCCTGCTTCGCCACTCTCCCTACATCCACAGTCAGGGTTCTCCCTGCCAGTTCCATACTAAAACTTTTGTACATGACATTGTCTCCTTTTCTTTTTATTTATTTATTCAGAAGACTCCGAAACTACTGCTCTGCGCAAAAGACAAGGAAAGCAGATACGCCCTCTTTTACGCACAGCAGTCGTCTCGGGCTTATCTTCTGAAAAACACCTCATTTTTTCTATAAACGTTTAAATAACGACAGGGTGGAGAAAACTCTCCACCCCGAGCCTGTTCTTACTTTCTGATACCTAGCTTCTCAATCAAAGCACGATAACCTTCCAGGTCGGTTTTCTTCAGATAATCCAGCAGTCCACGTCTTTGGCCTACCATCTTCAGAAGTCCACGTCTGGAATGGTGATCCTTCTTATTCACCTGCAGATGCTCGGTCAGTTCCGCAATTCTTGCTGTCAGAATCGCGATCTGAACCTCCGGTGAACCGGTGTCTCCTGCTTTTCTTCCATACTGTTCAATAATCGCTGCCTTTTTTTCCTTTGAAATCATGAGATTTCCTCCTTAATTTTGTTCTTACCGAAAACCAAGTCCCTGGTTGGAGCATCCAAAGAACCGAGCCTCGGCGTCTTTTCATCCGGACTTATCTTACCACAACCTCTCCTGGCTGTCAATCCGGAAAAAAGCTAACATGAATCAGAAACGCAACCAGGATACCCAATATCGCCCCGGCAAGAACCTGCAACGGCGTATGGCCTACCAATTCCTTCAGCCGCTTCTGAAACTGCTCATTATCCAGATGGAAGAAATCCTGTTCCATAATCAGATTCAAAAGCCTGGCCTGCTTTCCGGTCTCCTGGCGCACGCCGATGGCGTCATACATCACCACCGATGCCAGAATAAAACAAATCGCAAATTCAAAGGACTCCACCCCATAGCGGATACCCGCCCCGGTTGTCAGTGCACAGACCGTAGCGGAGTGGGAACTGGGCATTCCGCCCGAACCCACCAGCCGCTCCATGGAAAAATTCTTGTTCAAAGCCAATTCCAGAATCGTCTTTAGGACCTGAGCCACCATCCAGCCGGCCACCGCACAGGTCAGCACCTCATTGCTTAAGATTCTTTCCCAAAATGACATATGCCATCCTTACCTGCCCTTTAATAGCCAATCAGCCAATCATACAATTCCTGATATTTCATGGCAGAAGCATGCCAAGAGAAATCCTGTGCCATGGCACGGTCAATGATCTTATTCCATTCCCGTTTCTTTTCATAGTACACATACTTGGCATAGCGGACAGAGTCAAGCATCTCATGGGCATTGTAGTTGGCAAAGGAGAATCCCGTACCCGTATTTTCATATTCATTGTAGGGCTGTACGGTATCCTTCAGGCCGCCGGTTTCCCGCACGATCGGCACGGTTCCATAACGCAGCGCCATCAGCTGGCTTAACCCGCAGGGTTCAAACAAAGACGGCATTAAAAATGCGTCGCAGCCTGCGTAAATCCTGTGAGACAGTTCCTCCGAATAATAAATCTGTGCGGAAACCCGGTCATGGTACTTCCAGTCGTAATGTCGGAACATATTCTCATACCGCTCATCCCCGGTTCCCAGAACGATCAGCTGCATATCCTCTGAACAAAGTTCGTCCATAACACCCTGAATCAAATCCAGGCCTTTCTGATCCGTCAGACGGGACACGATACCTACCAGGAATTTTTTGTCATCCACAGGCAATCCCACCTGCTCCTGAAGCGCACATTTGTTCTTTGCTTTTTCCTTGCGGAAGTTCTTGGCATTGTAAGGCTTGGCAATATATGGGTCTGTCTCCGGATTGAAATCATCATAATCGATTCCATTGACAATGCCGCGCAAGCTGTTGGAACGTGCCCGCATCAACCCATCCAGGCCTTCTCCATAGAACGGCATCTTGATCTCTTCCGCATAAGTCTGGCTTACCGTAGTGATCGCATCCGCAAACACGATACCGCCCTTTAACATGTTGCCATCCTTGTAGGCCTCCAGCTTGTCCGGTGCAAAGTAATAATCCGGAAGTCCGGAAAATCTCTGAATCGTCTTTACATCCCATACGCCCTGGAACTTTAAGTTATGGATGGTCATTACCGACTTCATATTCTGGAAAAACTCGCCGCCGCGGAACCGGTCTTTTAAATAAACCGGAATCAAGCCGGTCTGCCAGTCATGGCAATGCACCACATCCGGCCTGAATCCAATCACCGGCAAAGAAGACAGCGCCGCCTGGCAGAAGAATGAAAACTTCTCCAGATCATAAAACCAGTCTCCATAAGGCCTGTCACCGCCAAAGTAAGCCTCATTATCGATGAAATAAAAAGTAATTCCATCGAGCACATACTGCAAAATCCCCACATAACGGCTCTGGCCCAGATAATCCATATAAAAGTGGTTAACATAAGTCATCTCATTGCGCCACTTTTCCTTAATGCAAAGATACTTGGGAATCATCACCCTCACATCGAAATATTCTTTGTCAAAACATTTTGGCAAAGACCCCGCCACGTCCGCCAGGCCTCCGGTCTTGATAAACGGAACTGCTTCTGATGCAACAAACAAAATTTTCTTCATCGAAATAACCTCCTGATTTCTCGTCCGCCCCCAAGCAGACCTTACTTATCTACCAGTATACAATATTTGAGCGGATTTAGGAAGTAGAATTTACATTCTTTTGTAATCCAGCCTTATTTTATCCGAAATCAAAGCGATAAATTCCGAATTTGTCGGCTTTCCTTTGCCATTGCTGATGGTATAGCCAAATAAATCATGTATTGTGTCCAGGCGTCCCCGCGTCCATGCCACTTCAATCGCATGGCGGATTGCCCGTTCCACACGGCTGGAGGTGGTATTGTAGCGCTTGGCTATGGTAGGATACAGCACTTTGGTCACACTGATCAATATCTCTTTCTCCTCTACGGAAATGGCAATCGCGTCTCTTAGATACTGGTAGCCTTTGATATGGGCGGGAATCCCAATCTCATGAAGCAGCCGGGTCACATCATTTTCCAGATTCTGAAGGATATATTCTTCCCGGTTCATATATGGGTTGATCTTCCCATTTTCTGAGCGGGACGCACCCTTTTCTTTTCCGGCACAGACACGCCGTATCTTATCCATAAGCAGATCCTTATCAAAAGGCTTCATGATAAAATAGCTGGCTCCCAGCAGGAAAGCATCCCTTGTCACCTGTTCGCTTCCGGCGGCGCTCACCATAATAAAAGAGGGAACCTTCCTGCCTATGCGTTCCTTGCGGACTTTTTCCATCACAGCGATCCCATCCAATTTCGGCATGATCACATCCATCAGCACCAGAT
>CAMSTY010000018.1 GCA_947063875.1 uncultured bacterium | reverse complement strand
TCCGTCAGCCTGGCGTCTGAAAGCAGATCCGGCCTTCTCTCAAAAGTCCGGCGAAGAGACTGTTCGCGCCTCCACCGTTCAATATTTTTGTGGTGCCCTGACAGCAAAACTTCCGGAACCCGGCGCCCCTTATATTCTTCCGGGCGGGTATATTGGGGATATTCCAGGAGATTGTCCTGAAACGATTCCGTCTCTGCCGACACATCATTATTTAAAACACCGGGAATCAGACGGGAAATACAGTCGATCATCACCATCGCAGGAAGTTCCCCACCGGTCAGCACATAATCTCCGGCAGAAAGATAATCGGTAGCGATCATTTCCAATGCACGTTCGTCAATCCCCTCATAATGTCCGCACAAAAACACCAGGTCTTCTTCCTTTGCCAGTTCCTGCGCAATCGATTGGTTGAAAACCCTTCCCTGCGGCGTCATATACAAAACCCTGGGACGTCTTCCCAGACGGGTGCACAGCGCCTCATAGGCATCGCAGATCGGCTCCGCCTGCATTACCATGCCGGCTCCGCCGCCATACGGGGCATCATCCACATGGCCGTGCTTTTCTTTCGTATAATCCCGAATGTTGATCGCCTCAATAGATAAAAGTCCCTTCTGTGCCGCCCTGCCGATAATGCTGGTGTTCAGCCCGTCACATACCATGTCCGGAAACAGGGTAAGAATATAGTAATTCATCACAATCCCCTCCTACAAATCCAGGAGACCATCCATAATGTGGACAGTGACGGTCTGCGACTCCAGATCCACCTTTAAAATGCACTGTTTAATCGCCGGAAACAAGTACTCCTTCTCATCTTTGCCCTGGATAACATACACATCATTCGCACCTGTCTGCAGCACATCCTTTAAAACGCCAAAATCCTCTCCCTCATCCGTAACGATCCGCAAACCGATCAGATCTGCAATAAAGTTCTCGTCTGGCCCCAGTTCAACTGCCTGGTCCCGCCGAATCAGCAAATCCTTCCCTTTGTATTTTTCGATTTCATTGATATTGTTAAACTCCCGGAATTTCAGGATAGCCATTTTTTTGAAAAATTTAACATTCTCAATATGCAGGGTAACTGGCTCTGGCGCGATATCCAGGATCACTGTTTTCAACTTTTTAAAGCGATTCACATCATCCGTAGTAGGGAACACCTTTACCTCTCCCCGGACTCCGTGAGTAGAGGAAATAACTCCTACGCGCAGCATATCTTCCATATATGTCCCTTTCCGTTTGCTGTAATCCGGCGTAACACGTCTCAGGAGAGTGCTGCCGGATACTTTCTAATAAAAAAAGCTGCCGCTTGCACGAGTCAGGCGGCAGTCCGCAATGGCTATTGGATATCCACAACAACCTTTTTGTCTTCTTTGGAAGCGGCGGCTTTGACAACGGAACGGATCGCTTTTGCGATACGGCCCTGCTTGCCAATCACCTTGCCCATATCGGAAGGCGCTACCTTTAACTCAATCACGGTCTCGCCGTCCTTCTCGGTCTCAGTCACCACTACTTCATCCGGGTTCTCAACTAATGCTCTTGCAATTACTTCAACCAGTTCTTTCATAGTAATCACCTCATCATTACTGGATGCCCGCGGTCTTTAAAAGTTTCGCTACGCGATCAGTCGGCTGGGCGCCGGTCGCCAGCCATTTTTTTGTTGCTTCTTCATCAAACCGGATCGCACTCGGCTCCAGATTGGGGTCGTAAGTACCAACCTCCTCAATGAACCTGCCATCTCTGGGAGATCTGGAATCTGCAACAACGATTCTATAGAAAGGTTTCTTTTTCGCACCCATTCTTCTCAATCTCATCTTAACTGCCATTTCTTTCACCTCCTTAGCCTGTATGGTATTTGTCACCCGAAAGACAATGCCCCCAGGTCACTGGTTTATTAACAAATGCGGGATAAAAACCGCATTGTTATCAAAATTAAATTGTTTTAAAACGGCATCTTCATCTTACCGAACATCCCGCCAAGGCCGCCTTTCCCTTTCCGGCCTCCCATCATGCCCGGTAGCTGTTTGATCATCTTTTTCATCTGGTCAAACTGTTTGACAATGCGGTTGACCTCGCTGATATCCACGCCGGCCCCTTTCGCGATTCTTTGCTTGCGTGAGGGGTTCATAAGTGACGGATTCGCGCGCTCTTCCTTTGTCATGGAAAGGATAATGGCCTCAACGCGGTCCATAGCGGAATCATCCACTTCCGGCATTCCGCCCTTTAGCTGCCCCATGCCTGGCAGCATACTCATAATGCCGCCCAGGCCGCCCATCTTTTTAATCTG
Organism: uncultured bacterium; assembly: GCA_947063875.1. GTDB lineage: Bacteria > Bacillota > Clostridia > Lachnospirales > Lachnospiraceae > Brotaphodocola. Next base: position 53,534 of record CAMSTY010000018.1, on the reverse strand, counting down.
GCGCATCTGATCCAGAAAATCATTATAATCAAACTCCGCTTTCCGAAGCTTCTGAGTCATCTCTCTGGCTTTTTCTTCATCCAGTTCCAGCTCCGCTTTTTCGATCAGGGTCAGCACATCACCCATACCCAGGATCCGGGAGGCCATGCGATCCGGATAAAACTGCTCCAGATCCGAAAGCTTTTCTCCCATACCGATATATAAAATCGGTTTCCCGGTGACTGCGCGGATCGAAAGGGCGGCGCCCCCTCTGGTATCGCCATCCAGCTTGGTAAGAACCACTCCGTCGATTCCGACCTTTTCCTGGAACATAGAGGCAACGTTTACCGCATCCTGCCCGGTCATGGCATCTACCACCAGAATCGTCTGATCCAGGGAAACAGCATCCCGGATGCGTACCAGTTCCGCCATCATGTCTTCATCTACATGCAGCCGGCCCGCCGTATCTAAAATCACTACATTATAACCGTTTTTCGCTGCGTGTTCTACCGATGCTTTTGCAATATTGACCGGGTCCTGATGCTCTCCCATCGAGAACACCGGAACCCCCTGCCGTTCCCCATTGATCTGCAGCTGCTGAATCGCCGCAGGACGGTACACGTCACAGGCAACCAGCAAAGGCTTTCTCCCGCGGGCCTTCAGCTTTCCTGCTATCTTGGCAGTTGTCGTGGTTTTACCTGCGCCCTGCAGACCTGCCATCATCAGGATGGTAATCTCATTTGCCGGTTTTAAGATAACCTCTGTAGTGTCAGAACCCATCAGGCGGATCAGCTCTTCATTCACGATCTTGATCACCATCTGGCCCGGCTGCAGAGAACCCAGCACTTCCTCTCCCACGGCGCGTTCCTGTACGGAATTTATAAACTGCTTCACCACTTTGAAGCTGACGTCCGCCTCCAAAAGCGCCATCTTTACTTCCTTAAGGGCCGCTTTTACATCTGCCTCTGAAAGGCGTCCCTTGCCCCGCAGACTCTTAAATACATTCTGCAATTTATCAGATAAGCTTTCAAAAGCCATAAAAACCCTCCTGCCCTAGAGTGTGTTTGAAAATTGCCTTCCGTCAGCTACACATTCTAAAGTTCCATAATATCTGCGGCCACTTTCTCGATCTGTGCAATCAGGGAGGAATCCCCTGTCTCCTGAAAGGCCTTAAGCTTCTGCCGGATCTCTTCCACCATCAGCCGGGTCTCCTGAAACTTGCTGACCAGATGAAGCTTCTCTTCATAGCCGTCAAGAATCCTGTCACATCGTTTCACCAGGTCATGGACAGCCTGCCGGCTGACCCCCAGGTCCTGGGCAATCTCCCCTAAAGACATATCGTTAAATACCGCATCCTCATACACCGCACGCTGATGTTCCGTCAGCAATTCACCATAAAAATCGTACAAAAGACTTTGCTTAATAATGCCTTCCATAACATCACCTGCATTATCATACTAGAAAAAGCAGAAGGTGTCAAGCATTTTTTCTTGACAAACTGTTGTTCGCGTTGTTTTATCTGATGCTGTCACTGTTTATATCAATACTGCTGCCAGTCTGTTTTCTATCCTATGTTCTGTAAAAATACGCATAATTTATACGCAAAAATCTATTGACATGCGTATAAAAAAGGCGTATCATAAATAATATAAGGAGAACACAATATGACAGTTCGGGAAATACTAAAGGTGCTTCGCAAAGATGGATGGTACACCACCAATCAGGAAGGCTCCCACATAAGCCTAAAGCACCCAACAAAGCCCGGAAAAGTCACAGTACCAAATCACAACGGGGACTTGAAACCGGGAACACTAAACAGCATTTACAAGCAGGCGGGGCTTAAATAGCCCTACTGCCTGCGCTTATCATAGAAAGGAGCGTAATCTATGCAGAATTTAACTTATCTTGCAGTCTTTGAACCATCAACAGACGGCTCATATAGTATCTACTTCCCTGATTTACCCGGATGTATCAGTGTTGGGGATAATCTGGAAGAAGCTGCACGCATGGCAGCAGAAGCCGCAAGCCTCCATGTTTACAGTATGGAATGTGACAATGAGGAAATCCCCACTCCATCCGTGAACCTCTCCAAAGAAGATACAGAGGGAAATGTTGTAATGCCCGTTACAATCCACCCTGATTTATTCCGCATGAAAAAGGATAATGAGCGCATCAAGACAAACATCACTCTCCCGGCATGGCTGAAAAGGATTGCAGAAGAACAAAAGGTAAACTATTCCCGGCTTTTGGAAACTGCCCTGATTGATTATCTGCAAATACCCATGTCCGGCAGACAATAAGCCCTTGCCCTGCTGCCCCACGCCATATATCAGATACCGGGCAGCAGGCGCACACTTCCAAACCTGATAAGAACACCGCCCCGACACTCTCCAAAAGTACAAAGGGCGGTTTTCTCTGTCTATTCAGAAATAAAACGACCCCTTTTCAAACAAAAACACCCGATACCAATTAAGGCATTGAGTGCTTTCTTTTGCTTCAAAATCCTACTTTCTTCTGAATTTGTCACAACCATTATGATATTCTGACCGTCTGCGCAGCAGCTTCCTGCTCTTTCTTTTTATCCCCTGTCAGATGTGTGTATACATCTGATTCCACACTTTTGTGGAACGGTTCGGGTCCGGGTACGTCGCCACTGGCGGTGATGCTCTGCAAGGTTACATTTCAAACCGAACCTTTATAAGGATGAAATTCGTTGTTTAGCGGCTCTGCCTTGTTTATGGAACATCTGATAAAAGGCAAGGCGGCAAGATGCCGCCTTTGGCTCTATATATTCCTTTTTCACTTTTGGTTAATTTTTTAAGTCAGCAATTTAACAACTGCTCTATTGTCCCTTAAAGCTTATTCTGCTATCATAGGAGCATCAACGCAAAGGAGGTTCGCTATGAAAATCAACCAGATTATTCGGGAAAAGCGGAAGGCATTATCTTTGACGCAAGAGCAAATCGCAGATTTTTTAGGTGTATCCACACCGGCTGTAAATAAGTGGGAGAAAGGCAGCACTTATCCTGATATAACCCTTTTGCCGGCATTAGCACGTTTGCTTAAAATTGACTTGAACACGTTAATGTCTTTCCATGACGATTTAACAGAGATAGAGATTGAAAATTTTGTTAATGAAGTTGATAAGACAGTCCAGGAGCAGGACTATGATACCGCGTTCCAAAAAGCAATCAACAAAATACATGAATATCCCACCTGTGAAAAATTGATATATTCCGTCATTCTTTATTTAGAGGGAGCACTTGTTTTTTGCAACGTATCTGAAAGTAACGTATCTGAAATTGAGCAATACCGGGAAACATATGAAACGTTTTACAGGCGTTTAGCCACAAGTGAAATACCGCAAATAAGGGATACCGCAACCAGTATGTTGATTTCCTATGCGCGAAATCGAGGGGATTTTTCAAAGGCAGAGGAGCTAATAAATTCATTGCCGTTTTCCACAATAGACAAAGACAGGCAATTAGCTATCCTTTATCAACGGCAGGAACGGTACCAGGATGCAGAAAAAATCTGGGAACACCAGGTACTTAAAGGGGTAACCGAAATCCAGGCTGCTTTAGCAAATATGCTGGAAATCGCACTGCTGGAAAAGCGGGAAAATGATGCAAACTTTTTCGCAGATATGTACAAAGCCGTTGTCTGCCAGTTTTGTTTTCCAAAGTGGATGTGCTACAATGCCCATTTGCAGCTTGCTTTAGCAAAAAAAGATAAGGATGGAAGCCTGTCTATTCTTCAAAAAATGTTACCTGCCATGAAAAAAGAATGGAATCCGCAAGATTACCCGTTATATCGTAATGCAAATGTCAGCAATTCTGCATTTTTTTCAAGTAGACTGGCAAAAACGATCATCGATGAGTTAGCAAACAATGAGGAATACGCATTCCTTCGTGACGATTCGGAATTTGAAGAACTAATCGCACAATTAAAAGACTAAAATGTCCGGCATTTCCATGTCCGTAGAACCAATACTATGCCTTTCGTCTTGCGGCATACATTTATCAAACTTTGGAATATGGCTGCCCACATACCGGGCAGAATCTGCTTCCCCTCTCAATCTTGTTCCAGCAATTCCCACAGAACATGATTTTCCTCCCGATTCAAAATCCATGTACTTAAGCACTGTCTGCAGGGAGTGCTTTTCTCTGTCATTTCCCGACAGTAAAAATCTGAGTCCAGTATCCCTGGCCGCTTCCGTCCTTAAAATACCCCACTCCGATATTCGTATATTTCTCATTCAGGATATTCTCTTTATGGCCTTCGCTGGTCATCCAGGCCGACATTACCGCTTCCGGCGTCCGATATCCGAAAGCAACGTTTTCTCCGCAGCTGCGATAACTGACCCCATTTTGTTCCAAAACCGTGCGGTAAGCGCTCCCGTCAGGCCTTGTGTGTGAAAAGCTGGCAGTCAGTTCCTTTGCCCGTACAGACGCTGCCAAAGACACATCATCTGACTTTTCCAGCGGTGCCAGGCCTGCCTTTGCCCGCTCTTCATTCACCAGCGAAACCACCTGCCGGATATAAGGGTTCTCCTGAACCGCAGGTTTTGCCGCCTCCTCTATCACCCCAAAATCCCCGGCTGCCATCCCTGGCCCTGCTGATAACGGCACTTCCCCGTCAAATATCTGCGCGTCTGACCCGTCCGCCAGATATTCCTCTTTTCGTTCCTCGGCTGCCGGCGTCAGAATGCCAAACTGTTCCCGGCTGGTTCCCACTTCACTTTTGTAACGCGCCGCTGCCATTCCAAAGCCAAAACCAACTGCAAGCATACATAACGCTGTGCAAACCAATGACTTTTTCATTCTTCGTTCATCCCCTCTATCGTCGGGTAAGAAGCAATCGCGCCATGTCCCGTCACACTTTTTCCGCAGAATTTGTTGGCAAACGCCAGATACCGTTCCATCTGCTCCGGTTTCAGCTGGTCCAATGTCTCCGCGGTCATGCCGTCTGCAGACAGGCAGTACAAGAATGAACCGATAAATCCGTCACCAGCTCCTGTGGTATCCACAGCCTTTACCTTCTTTCCTGGTGCAAAGGCAGACGCTTCCCTGGTATAGCATTCTGCCCCTTCCGAGCCTTTCGTGTAGATCACCAGTTTTGTCTCCCCTGTCAAAAGTTTAGGAAGAGCATCCCGGATATTGCCGCACCCGGTAATAAACTCCAGTTCTTCATCCGAAACTTTCAGTACATGGGCCATCGGCGCAAACTCACGAATCACCTGTTTGAGAGCATCCAGATCCTCCCACAAGGCAAAACGCAGATTCGGGTCGAAGCTTACCAGCGCCCCCGCCTGCTTTGCATACTTTACTGCCTGGCGGTGTGCCTCTTTCATGGGGAAGTCTCCCAGGGATACCGAACAGAAATGCAGGCCGAAGATATCCTCAAACCATTCCTTTTGAATATCGTCTGCCTCCATCAGCATATCTGCGCCTGGCTTGCGATAAAAGGAAAACTCCCTGTTTCCATCCTCTTTTAATGCCACAAAAGCAAGCGAAGTATTGGCTTTTGTCGTCCGCTTCACATACTCACAGCCAATCCCGCAGGAGGCAAACTCATCCGCAATTTTATCGCCAAACGGATCATCGCCCAGCTGCGTAATCATCGAGGCTTCGCCTCCCAGTTTCACATAAGCCCCGCATACATTGGCCGGCGCCCCGCCTACTGCAGGCGCAAAAGCAGAAACCTGCTTCATCTCCCGCCCGGACTCCGCAGGAATAAAATCAATCAGCGCTTCTCCGATTGCCAGTAATCTTCTCATATTGCTATCCTCCATGACATATAAATTCTGTTTTTTTAATCATAATATATTTACAATAAAAGAGCAACTGAAATCGTACTGGTTTTTCCAGCATCTGGCAGATTTAAGGGGGAGAACCGGCTGGCTCTCCCCCTCTGTCAAAAGGTTTGTAACTCTTTATTTATCCTTCCTCTTCCGGGAAGAAGGACTTAGTATGGCCAGTCCGCACAAAGAGCCTGCGGCCAGCGCCATCCAAAGAGCGGTTCTGCTTCCGTCGCCGGTTATTCTTCAAAATAATATAAAACATGCTTCCAAACATTGTCAAGAAAATCCAAGAAACTATCTCTTATCCTATGGTTTATTTTTCCATTTTATCGCTTTTTAGCGTCTACCAGCAAAGCACCGTCCCCACCTTATCGCTCTTAGCCTTATCAAACACGATCACATTTCCATATCCCAGACAGTGGTCCACCTCCTCCAGATCCGTCGGGGAATTCACCTCCTGGTGGCAGATGATTACTACGTACTCCTTTCCGGACAAGATGATTTTCAGTCCTTCTGCCATGGAAAACGGATAGTAAATCCCCTTCAAAGCAGATTTCACCGGCAGTCTTTCTACCTGGCATTCCGGCAGCTTTCCGGTTTCGCCTGTCTGAATCACAGTCAGAAGCGAGGTAAACCCCTCCCCCTTCATGTCCACACAGATTTTCTGGCGGGTTTCCTGCTGGTTGTAGTGGCGGGCAATCTTTCCCGGACACAGTTCTGCCTTCGCTTCCGGCGTCAGGAAGAAGAAACGGGCCTCGGCTTTCTGACCGGTAAAAACGGCAGTCTGTACGGCCCCTGTCCCGATCTTTTCCCAAACGGGCGGCTCTTTACCGTCCGCCTCTTCCCTGTTTCCACCCCCATCCGGGTTGCCCCGGTGAATCGTCGGGTCCGGATCGCCGGCCATCTCCGGCCCCGGAAGTTTTGGCGCCTTCACCGGGCAATGCCCGCTCAATTCTACCTGCCCCTGTTCGCTGAAATTCCAGTATTGCTTATACCTATGCGGGTCTCCGCTGTACATTTCATCCACAATAATATACAGATCCGGTTTTATCCAGACGACCTTCCGGTTGACAAACACCCCGCCGGGAGTATCCAGATATCCCAGATGCCCGCCTTGGATAAACTCATAATTTTCCGTAAACTTATGCTGCTGCTTCACCGGCTGGCACAGCTTTTTGCACTCCCAGGAATCCTTGCATACCGTGAAAAATTTCCCGTCCACCGTAATGGTATTATGGGCATCCGGATTTTTAAAATCAAAGCGTCCCTTATCTACCGCATAAGTGCAGCGCCCGGAATCAGTCAGGACATCTTCGCCCCGGGCCACCAGGTCCAAATGAAGCTTATCCGAATGCCCGTGGCCGGCGCCCATGGTCCCGCAGTGGAAATGAAGCACATTGCCATCCCTTCCCCAGCCGCTACGCAGGTAATAATTGCCGGAATCCTCCAGGGCGACGGAACAAAAATCAGGTTTTACCGCCTCCATGGCCTCATACTCTTTTGCGCCAAAGGGGCCGATATCCCATACGCTTTCGTAGTCCATCACCCTCCGTCCCCCGGACTTTAGCATCGGGTCCTTAAACAGCCATGCAGCCACTCCCAGATAGTCCCGGATGTCCATATCGTCGCTGTCTCCTGTCATAAACTCCCGTCCATCCGGCTTCTGCCAGGCCAGATTGGCATAAGCCATCTTTTTCACCGCCTCAAGAAAGGCCTCCGGCACCGGAATCTGGTTGCGGAATGCCAGAATCAGCACGTCTTCAAAGCAGTGAAACACTTCATTGTGATACATAGGCGATTGTTCCCACTGAACCCCGTCCCCCAGAATCTGCATTCGTGCCTGGATCTCCAGATGTTCCATGGCAACCGAGGTATACCGCTTTCTCCTCTCTTCATCCGGCATGGCAATTCCGATCTCGAAGAGGCCATGATTCTCCAGCACCCCCCAGTTACTGATATAGCGGTAAGGAGAATGCATTTCTATGATATATTCCCCGTGCTCCACCAGGCAGTCGCAGAATCTTTCCACCACCTGGTCTGTCAGATGCGGGCTGTCTGCAAAATACCGGATTGCCTTTGTCCAGTACTCGCCCCGAAATCCTGCTTCCAGGATTCTCCAGGCAGTCTTTTCCGTCTTGGGAGTCCGCTTCACCCGCTCCATCCAGTCCGTCAGAAGACGTACAAAGTGCTTTGCATATTTTTCATCCCCGGTCAGATGATAAGCCTGCCCCAAACAGATGAAAAAGCGATGGCGGTTAAACTGATAACTGAATTCCGGGTCGCAATCCGGCCGGTACTCCCAGTCCACCGACCCCTCCGGCTCAAAGCATACCGGCTCCCAGGTCTGTTCCAGGTCGCAAGGCAAGTCAAACATAAACTCATTTCGGCACACCGCGGACGCCACCTCTATAATATGCCTGCATTCCTCCGGCCAGTGCTTTTGGCAATAGGCAGCCGCCCCCTTTGGATCATCCACAAAAAAATGTTCCCTTCCTCTTGCAAAAAATTCCTGTTTTGTCATCTTGTCCCTCCCACAGTTTATTACCTGCCTATTTTCCCCATTCTCATATTCCGGTTCTTCAAGGAATGCGTTACCAGTAAACCTGCCAGTCCTTATACAGCCTTGTCAGGGCCTCCATATAAAAATAATCTCCCCAGATATTGCACTCGTCCACCCCGTAATGGTTGCAGGTATTATAGGGGGAATGATTGGAATAAGTGCTGTGAAGCACCAGGCCATTGGACTCCTTCGGATCCTTCACCGCATAGTGGTCCGCCAGGGCCTTTACCAGTTTTTTGGCAATTTCCCGGTAATAAGCGGATTTCTTCTCATCCAGGTACTTTGCCATCTCCAGTATTCCGCAGGCCGCAATGGCCCCGGAGGAAGAATCCTTCGGCTGCTCGTCCCCATCCCCAAACTCCAGATCCCAGAAAGGCACCAGATCCCTTGGCAGATGACTTAGGAAATATTCCGTCACTCCCTCAAAGACAGGGATATATTCCTCCTTCCTTGTATAGCGATAGCTGATTGCCGTCCCATACACGCCCCAGGCCTGGCCTCTGGCCCAGGCCGACCCGTCCCGATAACCCTGGCAGGTGGCCCCATGGTCCGCAGCGCCGCTCTCCCGGTCAAAGAAAAAGGTATGCCAGGTGGAAAAATCTTCCCGGATCACGTGAGATAGAGCCGTATGAATATGCCTCTCTGCCACCTGACGGTACCGCTCCTCGCCGGTCTCCTCCGACGCCCAGTAAAGCAAGGGCAGATTCAAAAGGCAATCGATGATCAGACGGTAATTATCCGGGGCGTTAAGAGGCCCCCATGCCTGGATAAACTCCCCTTTTTCGTGAAATCTCCCGGTCAGTTCCCGGGCAGCCAGCAAGGCCGCCCGGCGCCCCACCTGACTGCCCGTCAGCTTATAGCCCGCCACGCAAGAAGGGGAATACAAAAAACCAAGATCATGAGTCTCCACATCCCGCTTCTTTTCCACCCGTTCCAGGAAACTGTCCATCTGTATCTTTCCGGCCTCCAAAAGCTGCTCCTTACCAGTGTGTTCATAGGCCAGCCAGACCTCCCCAGTCCAAAACCCCGTAGTCCAGTCCACATTATCCGCGGCATCATAAAATCCATTTTCGCTGTAAGCCTTCGGAAACCGGTCCGTAAAATCCGGGAGATTCCCAATCACCAGCCGCGCCGCAATATCCAATGCCCTCTCCACCTCCGGGGCCGAAATCGCCGGCATGTCCGCCAATTGCTGCTTTGTAATCCAACTCATAAAAGATACCTCACTGTTTTCTCAGAAAACTGTTTTATCAGCCCTTCACTCCGGAAGCCGCCACTCCTTCCACAAAATATTTCTGCAGTGAAAGAAATACGATCAGCACCGGAATCAGGCTCAGTACCGAAGCCGCCATAATCAATCCATACTCAGACCCGAACTGGCTGATAAACATCCGCAACCCCAGCTGTAATGTTTTCTTCGACTCGGTCGTCAGATAGATGAGCGGCCCCAAAAAGTCATTCCAGGTATTGACAAAGGTAAATATCGTCAGTGTGGACAGGGACGGTTTGGAGAGGGGCAGCATAATCTTATACCAGATCTGATACTCCGTCATTCCATCGATTCTCGCCGCCTCGCACAGTTCCGTGGGAATCCCCTCATAAAACTGCTTCATCATAAACACTCCAAAGGCCGAAAACGCCTGCAGGAAAATGATGGCCAGATGAGTGTCCGCCAACCCCATGGAACGCATCATCATAAACTGAGGGACCATGTATACCTGCCACGGCACCGCGATGGTGGCGATATAAGCCAGGAACAAAAGATCCTTGCCCTTAAAATCCAGCTTCGCAAAGGCGTATGCCGCAAAGCTGCTGGTGAGAAGCTGCAGGAAGGTAACGATCAGGGTCAGCTTCACCGTATTCAGCACAAAAGTCATCAACGGGATCTTGCTCCAGATATCCACATAGTTCTGCCACCGGGGATTCTTGGGAATCCACTCAATAGGAAAAATAAAAACATCCTTATCCAGCTTAAAAGACGCCGACAGCATCCATGCAAAAGGCACCAGCATTACCAGGGCCAGGGCAATCAGCACCGCATAGAGAATCACACGCAGGGTTTTTGTTTTTGTATTCTGAATTTTCATTTAGCATTCCTCCTCAAGCAGAATATTTCTTTTCTCCCCGGAACTGAACCAGGGTGATGGCCAGAACCATAAGGAACAGTACCATGGCAACTGCGCTTGCGTAGCCTAAATTCCAGTTGCGGAATGCCTCCTCGTAAATGTGGTATACCAGAACAATCGCAGATTCGTTGAGCACGCCTGTGTTGCCGCCTGCCAGCATGTATACAATATCATAAACCTTAAAGCAGTTGATGGTCAGAATGATGGTCACGAAAAAGGTGGTAGGCCTCAGCTGCGGCAGGGTAATGTACCAGAAACGCTGCCAGGTGTTGGCTCCATCCAGTCCGCAGGCCTCATACAGTTCCCCGTTGATCCCCTGGAGGCCTGCCAGGTAGATTACCATGTAATATCCCATATTCTTCCACACGGAGAAGAAAACTACTGTAAACATCACCCAGTTTTTGTCAGCCGACCATTTGGGAAGGCTTTTGGCTGCCATGCCCAGGTTGTAAAGAATCATGTTGACCGGGCCGCTTTTTGCCGGGGAAAATAACATATTCCAGACCGCCGCCACCGCCACCAGAGACGCCACATAAGGGAAAAAGCTGACAGTCCTGAAGAAATTCCTCCCCTTGATTTTCTGATTCAGCAGTACCGCCAGCGCCAGCGCCACCGCCAGGGTAAAGGGCACGGTAGCCACGCAGTAGATCACGGTGTTGCGCAGAGCCGCCAGGAAACGCTTATTGCCCACCATCAGGGCAAAATTGTTCAGCCCTGCAAACTCCATGGCATTGTTGCCGTCCCATTTTAAAAATGCCAGCACAAACGCAAAGATGACCGGTCCTAAGGTAAATACCGCAAACCCGATAAAGTTCGGCGCAATAAAGGAATATGCCACCAAATCTCTCTTGGCCTGACGGCTGAAGCGTTCGCCGGTCTTGGCCTGACGGATCTTATCCCTCATCCGGTCTGCCTGTCTTCCCAGCTTCAGCTTTTTCTTCAGATCTGTCTCCTCCTCCGCCTGCTGCTGGAGCCGCTCCAGCTGTGGTTCCAGCACGGACAGTTTTTTCTGCACCACAGCGGGGTCAATGGTTTTTGTCTTTCCCATAGATACCTTCCTTTCTCTTCTCTGTCCGGGCCAAAGCATTAATCCGCGCACATCGGCCCGTCAGATTCCTTTTAATAAGGCAGGCGTTTGATTCCGCCTGCCTTTTCTTATAACTGTTTCCTTCCTGATCGCGCCCCAAGCGGGACATGGGGGTTACTGAGCCAGAATTGCGCCCACCTTTTCATTCATATCCGCAATCCCCTCGTCGATGGTGGAATTGCCGGTCATAATATTGTCATGAGCCTCATTCAGCACGATCTCAATCTCAGAACTCTTGCTGCTCACCGGCATCTCCAGATACAAATTGGCTGTCTGCAGGGCCTTTGTGTTGCTTTCATCTGCCGGGAACCCTTCCATGGCAGAGATCATCCCTGCAATATCATCGCTCATCAGAGCCGGGATATTTCCGGTGCCGGCCAGGATCTTTGCCCCTTCCTCGCCGCATACAAACTTCACAAATTTCCAGGCAGCATCCTTGTGGGGCGCATTGGCCGGGATAGAAAGAGCCGTGATCGTCGCCAGAGTAGAGCCGGGTTCCACGCCCTCGGCATGAGGATACTTGGCAATTCCCCAGTTAGCGCAGTCCGTATATTCGCCGGATTTAATCTTCTCGATCAGAGTAGAGATAAACCAGGTTCCCATATTCATCATAGCGACATTACCCTGGGAGAAGGCTCCGGAGTAATGGAGATTGGAGGTCTTTAAGGTAGCATAATCCTGGCATACGCCATCCTCCTGCTCTGCCAGCGCCATCTCATAGTAAGGCTTTAAGAAATCATAGTTCCCATCCAGAATGGTATTCTTTCCATCCAGGATACCGAACAGCTGCACCGCGCTTCTCCAGGTATGGTAATGGGCGCCGTAAACCTCCTGTCCGGGAGTGTCCACAGTCAGCTGTCTTGCCAGGGCGTCGTAATCCTCAAAAGTCATATCGTTGGTGGGATAGGGCACGCCTGCCGCATCAAAAACATCTTTATTGTAATAAAGAACCCAGAAGTCGCTTCTGAAAGGCAGCTCATACAGCTTGCCGTCCACAGCGATCTGATCCGTCAGTCCCTTATAGGCTCCAAGATCCACATTGTCTGCGGCAATATACTCATCCAAAGGCTCCAGGACGCCCTTATTCACCAGCGTGGCATACCCAGGCACATCCTTGATGGTAACAATATCAAAATCCGAGCCGGAACCCGTCAGCTGGGTTCCCAGAACCGTCTGATAATCCGAACTGCCCAGATCCACCATCTCAATCTTCAGATCCGGATTCTGCTTCTCAAACTCTTCCACCAGCGGCTGATAATAGGCAGTCAGGTCCTTATCCCAGATTGACCATTTTAATACGGTCTGTCCCTCGGCGGCCTCCACGGATTCTGCCGCGGTGGTCCCTGACGGAGCCGCTCCTCCTGCCGCTGCGGTCTCATTGCTGCCGCCGCCTCCCCCACATGCCGCCAGCCCGGATACCATGGCCGCCGCTGTTACCAGGCTTACCAAACGTCTTTTCTTCATCTCTTTTTCCTCCTTTTAAGCGCTCTCGTTTGTGCACTTTTTTGTTATGTCATTCATTATAAAAGAGTTTTTTCTATTTCTGAATGGATTTTTTACTAGAAAATCTATCTTTTCTTCTGTTTTTTCATTATTATCACAAGAAATATGGGAAAAGATGTAATTTTTAACGGTAACCGGTAATTTTTAACGATTGTATTCATTTGACAAAAATACCAGGAGCGAATATGATTATAGAGCAAAAGAGATTCTGGAAAAGGAGATTTTTCATGCCCAAAAGCATTCTGCCAAAAACCATCCGCAGCAAAATCCTGTTGAGCACAGCCGCCATTACTGCCGTTATTACCATACTTACCGTCTCCGTATGCTACTCCCTTTTCCAGTCTTTTTTAAAAAGGAACCAGCTTCAGTCGGCAGAGTATAGCCTGCAGGTGCTTTCCGGCAGCGTCGGTTCTTCTGTGGAAAGCATTCTCGGATTGAATCAATGGTGCTGCTCCAGCCTGGACATTGGCAGATATCTGGAATCATTCCGGAACCAGAAGCAAATGCCTTCCATTTCCTCCGACAGCTCCTCACTGCGAATCACAGCCCTCAATGCTTACGAACGTCTCAAAGAGGAGTATCACAATACCTCTTCTCATGAATATCTGAGTAAAGTAATCATAAGCCCCCTGAACCGGCGCAATTATCTTCAGATATCTGACACCTCCTCGGCCAGTACGCCTCAAGCTGTCGATCATTTTCAGCAGGCCGGCTTTTTTCAGCCGCTTCTTGATGCGCCTGGTTATCAGTGGCAGATTGTTGACGACCCGCTGTCTCCCGCCAGCAAAGAACGGGTCATTCCCCTATTACGCCCCGTCCGCAGCCCCTACGGCTCCCAGGTTGTCGGCTGGTGCTACTTGGCTGTTTCCGAACGCATTTTTTTGGAACTTCTGGATGTTTTTCCGTTGGAGGAAGACGCCAGCCTCTATATCCATTTAGGAGAGCACACCTATCATCAGGAAAACGGGCATCTGCAGGAAAGCGCTTTGGAATATCAGATTCTTTCTGATATCAGCAAGCAGGCTTTTAATACGGAAAGCCGCGCCCGCCGGATCAGGCTTGCCGATGGCAGCAAACGTACTATGATCACCTGCCCTTTGGGGCCTGACGGCTGGTCTGTCTCCCAGATTCTTTCGGAAAAAGCTTACCAGACCCAGATCCACGCATACCTGCTGTTAATCGTTGTGATTGCCCTAACGCTCTGTTTGATTGGCCTAGCCCTTTACGCTTTATTAAATCAGATCATCAATCGTCCGGTACAGAAAATCCTCGAAAAAATCACCTCGATTTCCCAGGGTGATTTTTCCCGGGACCCATCGATTGAATGGCAGGATGAATTCGGCCTGATCGGACAGGGGATCAACCAGATGTCGGAAAACGTGGTCTCCCTGATGGATAAGAAAATCGAGGATGAAAAGCAGAAAAAAGATTTGGAGTACCAGATCCTCCAAAGCCAGATCAACCCCCATTTTCTCTATAACACCTTGAACTCGATCAAATGGATGGCAACCATCCAAAATGCCACCGACATTGCTGAAATGACCACTGCCCTGGCACGGCTGATGAAAAATGTTTCCAAAGGCACCACCGCCCTGATCACATTAAAAGAAGAACTGGATCTGGTAAAAGATTATTTCCTGATTCAGCAATACCGATATGGCGGCAATATCGCCATGGAATATCAAATCCAGGACCCACAGCTGTATCAATGCCGGATTCATCGTTTCACTCTTCAGCCAATCATTGAAAACGCTATGTTTCATGGCATTGAACCAAAGGGATGCGCCGGAACCATCGTCATCCACGCAGAGAAAAAAACAGAGGAGGATCTCCGGCGATTTCTTGTCATTTCTGTCACCGACAACGGAGTCGGCATGAGCAAAGAAACCATCGACAAAGTATTAAAAGGCGATTCTCAGGCATCCGCTGATTTTTTCCGTCATGTGGGAATCAGCAATGTGAATAAACGGATTCAATATGATTTCGGACAGGATTACGGCATCAGCATTGATAGCTGTCCTGGCGAATACACTGCCATGAAGATCCGGCTTCCTTTTCATCCTTTGGAACAGGAGGCCTGAAACACGCGTGAAACGGAGGAAATTATGATAAAATTATTGATTGCTGATGATGAACCCCTTGTACAGATCGGCATTAAATCCATGCTGCGCTGGGCCGACTTTGGAATCGAGGTTTGCGGTACGGCTATGAACGGCCAGGCGGCCTTGGATATGATCCGGGAATATTCGCCGGAACTGGTGATCACCGATATCAAAATGCCCCTTATGAACGGCCTGGAACTTGCCCGTACCTGCCGGGAAGAGATGGGTTCCATCCCCCTATTCATCATTCTCACCAGCTATGAAGAATTCCCGTTGATTAAGGAAGCTCTGTCCTATCAGGTCGTCGATTACCTCATCAAATTGGAACTGGATGAAGAACATCTGACAAAATCCATCCGCCGCGCTTTAGAACGCCTGGAAGAACTGCGTGCAAGCAAAGCATACAAGCAGGCAGCAGGCCGTCCTATGTTGCAAAGCTACCATGACAAATTTTTTATGCGTCTGCTCCACAACTTATTTGACAGCCGGGAACAGTTTGAGATTCAGGTGAGAGATCTGAAACTGGACTTTTCCTCCGGATGCTACCTTGCCTCTCATGGTGAAATTCACAGCGACATCGCCAGGCAGATGGATATCGCCAAACAAATAAATCTCTATTCCAGCAGCCTGCAGATGATACAGGAAATCCTCGGCAAGCATATCTCTTGTCATGTAATTTCACTGGACAAGATCCGTTTTGCCGTTATCTATCATTTTTCGTCCGCCGCTCAGATGAATCCCGGCGATATCCGCAGCGCATGGGAGAACACCTGTTCTATGGTGCATAATTATTTCAATGTCTGGCTTTCTATCGGAACCGGAAGCCTGGTAGATGACCCTATGAAGATCAGCGCCTCTTACCAGGAAGCGCGCCAGGCCTTTAATCTGGCCGAACGGCAAACACCGATTATGTTTTTTTCCCGCACCGGGAACGATTCCTGCCGCAATGCCTTTAATATTGCAATTTTCAAAAACGCCCTCACACAGGCCTTTGAAGAGTTTGACGTCGATGTCCTGCAAAACACCCTTACCGAAATCGCAGAACTGTTCCTGGCGTATCCGCACCGGTTTCTCCAGGCCGTAGACGGTACCTGCAACATTCTCTATCTTGCGCTCTCCCTGCTTCCGGATGGGGAAGACACGTTGCAGGAAATCTTTGCTGCCTACCCGGACGGCTACCGCTCTCTCTATACACAAGAAGATGTGGTGCAGATTGCCCAATGGCTCAATACCCTGCGGGACGGTCTCTGCCGCGTGATGAAAAACAAGCGTAAAACTTACAAGGACCATGTGATTTCCAGCGTTCAGAAATATATTAACAGCCATCTGGAAGACCGCCTGACCCTCAATGATGTAGCCGCAGTGTTTGGATTAAGCCCTAATTATTTAAGCGCATTGTTTAAAAAGAACTGTGGCATTGGTTTTTCCGAATACATTACCCAGAAAAAAATCGCCTTTGCCAAGACGCTTTTGCTGGAGGAAGGATTAAAAGTCTATGAGGTTGCCGACCGGTTAGGCTTTGAGAGCGCGTTCTACTTCAGCAAGGTATTCAAAAAAGTGGAAGGCGTATCGCCCAGAGATTATATCCAGTCTCATATCCAGACCCCGCAATCGCCATAATCCGCCAGCAGGCGATGCCGCCTTTGTCATTTCAGACAGCATCGCCTGCTTTTTATCCTTTATATCCAAAATTCGGCATTTTGCCCCAACGTTTCCGAAAATAATGCGCCGCCATTTTGGGTCTCCTGTCCCTGGTCAGCAACCCCTTCTTATTCCCATCTGCGCGCATGCAGCCCTGGATGGTAGCAAAATCTGCAAAATTCCATACATGTTCTCCTATAAAAAAGTTCCGTTTGTCAAATTCTGCATTCTGACGTTCATAAAATTCCACCTGGAACTCTTCACTGAACATTTCCGCCACACATTCATGAATCCCGGCAATGGCATCCGCGCCGTATTCCGTAATCATCACTGGCTTTTTCTGCTTTTCCCAGAAATCCAGCTCCTGATTCAGTCCATAACAGGCGGCATCCAAATCTCCTGACAGGTTATACCAGCCATAGTAACGGTTGATACATACCACATCCATGGTGCGCGTCACCAGGTCTTTCTCATAATTATTCTGACAACAGACAAACGTCACCGGACGGTCCGCCGGGTCCAGGCGATGTGTCAGTTCATACAGGGAATGCCAATATTCATAAGCTGACTCCGGAAAATGTTCCGTGTCCGGCTCATTCCCCATAGACCACATTACCACGCAAGGATGGTTTTTATCCCTGGCAACCAGATCCCGCAGCACTTCTTCGTGATGCTCCCGGATAGCAAAAGTCTTATATGGGTCCTGGGCCTCTCCTGCCCCGATTCCGACTGCCGTAGTCTCATCGATCACCACGATTCCCTCCCGGTCACATAAATCATACATTTCCTCCGCATACGGATAATGGCTGGTGCGGAAAGAGTTTGCATTCAGCCAGCGAATCAAATGGATATCTTTTACATTCAGGCATTGATCCAACCCCCGCCCGTGAAAAGCAGAATCCTCATGTTTACCGAATCCTTTAAAATAAAACGGCTTTCCGTTAATCAAAAACCGGGTGTCCTGCACCTTTACGGTACGAATTCCGAATTGCTGTTCATAGCGGTCTTCCCCGCATGTAATGACGGCAGTATACAGATAAGGTTCCCCCGGCCATGGCCACCATAACCTGGCATCCGGAATGGCAATCGTCCCTGCAGCCTGTCCTGCGCTGGCCACAACCTTCCTTTCTGCATCTAAAATCGTCAGCTGGACGGGAAACTTCTCCTGCTTACCGTCATATACCTCTTTGCCTGCGCCAATCTCTATCTCATACTTTACAATTCCGTCTGTCCCGCTGATATCCGGCACCAACGTGATATCTTTCACATAGACTTCCGGCGTGGTATAAAGGCGCACCGGCCGGTGAATCCCTGCGTAGTTAAAGAAATCAAAGTTCGGCAGATTCCTTGGGTTCCGCCATTGCTTGGCCGCCTCTACGCTGGGAACGCCAGGATTATCCGAACCAAAAAAGGCAGTGCTGCTCTCGTTTCCTACCGGAAGCGTGCTGTGATTCACACGATTATCTACTGCCACCACCAGCCTGGCGCTGCTTCCGGCCGAAACCAACCCGTTTAGTTCCAATTCAAAGGGGAGAAATCCTCCTTTATGCTCCATCACCAGCTTATCGTCCACATATATTCTGGCCTGATGAGTCACTGCATCAAAACGCAGCACAACCCTCTGCCCCTCCCAATACTTTGGTATCGTCAGGATTCTCTGATAATAAACCCAGCCATAATGTTCCCGATAAGCGCGGTCATCCTTTTGATCATTGTAAGAAGCAGGTACGGCAATCACTTCCGTCCCCGTTAGCGCCGGGCAACGCGCTCCCGGCCCTGTCTCATCCCCCAGCTTAAACTCCCAGATCCCGGATAAATCCGAAACCATCCGTACTTCGTTTTCTCTTGGATACAGCATAACTTTCCTCCCCTTGTCGGATATCAATGTTTGAATACTTCCATTCTACCTCCCGGAAAGCGACAAAACCATGTATTTTCTCATGATATATCTGTAATATTTCTTTTTAAAAACCCGGCCAAATACGTCATAACCGCATTTGGCCGGGTTTTGATAACAGACGAAATGGCAGCACTTCTATCCGGATTCCGCAGTATGCGCAAAGGTACGGAAGCGCCGGTAATGCCGGCGCCGGCATGTGAAATGTGCCAGGTACCTTGGAGCAGGCTGCGGACTTTTCCCGTTTGCCTCTCTTTCAGCCGGCGACTCGCCGTCCGCTCAGTCCTGTCCGTCCAGTCTCCTGTCCATATCAGCGCTGATTCATCTGCTGCCATTCCTGTCTGCTTCTTTGCTTATCATACCACATATGATAAATTGTACAAGAGGGAAAATCATTTTAGTCCGTCAATCATGCTTTCTCTCTCAGCAGTTCCCACACAATCACCGAAAAAACTGCAATCCCGTCTGTCAGCACCTTTTCATCAAAATCAAAAGCTGTCGTGTGCTGCGCGGAAGCCATCGTGGTCATCGAACGCATATAGGTCGCTTTGCCTCCATGTTCCTGGACCCGGTTCATCATCAGGGAAATGTCTTCGCTTCCCCAGTTTTGCGCGTTCTTGCAGCTGCTGACCCGCAAATGGGGAAGGTCTCTCTCAACCACTTCGGCGATCCATTCCAGAAAGTCTTCGTCACTATGCTGAGACTCTGCCTTGCCCTGCAGTTCCATCTCACAGCGGCAGCCGGCCAGCTGTGCGGCGCCATAGCAAATCCGTCTCGCCTCCTCGTCCATATAGCGGTTAATCTCGGTTGTCGCGCCTCTTACCTCCAGCTGAATCACCGCATAATCCGGCACCACATTCCGCCCGGTCCCACCGTGAATGGTCCCCACATTCACCCGGGAAATACCGCCGCTATGACGGGGAATGGCGCTCAGATTCAAGACTGCTGTCGCCGCCGCCACAATCGCATTTTTCCCATTTTCCGGGAATCCTCCTGCATGAGCCGCTTGCCCATAAAAATGAGCGTCATATTTGCTGGTAGCCAAAGATCCCCATGTCCCGGGAGTCACATCTCCGTCATCAGGTCCGTCCGCCGGTGCGATATGGGTTCCCACAAGATAATCCACATCATCCAGGTGTCCGTGAGCGACGATCGCGCGGGCCCCCTTCACCCCTTCTTCCCCCGGCTGGAAAATCAGTTTTACGGTCCCCCGAAGCTGATCTCTCAGCTTCATCAATACCTCTGCCGTTCCCAGGCCAATCGCCGCATGCGCATCATGTCCGCAGGCATGCATCGTTCCCCGGTTGCAGGAAGAAAAGCCTTCCGCATAAGGCCGGTGCCCTTCGTGTTCCTCCTCACAGAGCCCTAAAGCATCAATATCAAAACGCAGCGCCACTACCGGCCCTTCCCCGCCACAATGCAAAATTCCGATTACGCCGGTGAACCCCTGCTTCATCTCTTCTGTCAGATATTCTTTGGGCGCCCCCTGCATAAACACCCGTTCACTGTGTTCGCGCAATATCTCTGCCTTCGGCACTCCCGTCCGCGCTTCCTCCAGACACACTTCTCTGCCGGTCAGCACCTCGTACCCCAATTCTGTCAACGTCTTGGCAATAATTGCCGAGGTTCTCATTTCCAGCCATGCCGTCTCCGGATATTTGTGAAAATCCCGCCTTCTTTCTCTGCTGACCGGATCTAAGGCGGCCGCATATTCTCTTATTTTTTCTCTCATTATTTCAATTTCTCCTGTCAGATTTTATAAATTTTCAATTGAATAACCGTAAAATTTAACCTATAATAATTAGACATCCTACCCTGATTACAAAGGAGACTGTTTCATGAAACCAGCGCTTATTATCGGCTCAACCTGCGTGGACATTATTATCCCGGTTGGCCGTCTTCCGAAAACCGAAGAAAACCTGCACCCGCAATCTCAAAGCATGATGCTCGGCGGCTGCGCCTACAATGTTGCCCATATCATGCGTCTTTTCCAGGCTCCTCACACTCTGATCACCCCAATTGGAAGCGGAATTTACGGCGACTATGTTGCCAGCCAGTTCGCCCGCCTGCGGATTCCTGCCTCCATACGCGTGCCGGACCTGGAAAACGGCTGCTGCTATTGCCTGGTGGAAGCTGGCGGAGAGCGCACTTTTCTGTCCATTCACGGTGCAGAATATACCTTCCAAAAAGCCTGGATGGATTCCTATCCGGCGCAAAATTATCGGTTTGCCTATGTATGCGGTCTGGAAATCGAGGAATCCACGGGAGTCGCTCTCATCGAATATCTGGAAGAGCATCCCTGCCTGGAAGTCTGCTATGCCCCAGGCCCCCGCGGAGTAAAAATCTCTTCCGAAAAGAAAGAACGCATGTTCGGCATTCGCCCGCTTCTCCATATCAATAAGCAGGAAGCATTGGATTTAAGTGGCTGTTCTGATTATGAAGCGGCCGCCGAAAGGCTCCATGCCAGAACACAGAATACCATTATCATCACACTGGGGGCACAGGGCGCTTACTGTAAGGAAAAAAGCGGTGAGGCCTTTCTGATCCCTTCGGTTCCCTCCGGTCATGTAGCTGACACCATCGGCGCCGGCGACGCCCATATCGGAACCATACTTGCATTATTAACCAAAGGTTATCCGCTTCGGGAAGCCATCTCCTGTGCAAATATCATGTCCGCAGCTGTGGTAGAACATCCCGGAGCCACTCTTCCCGCCGGGCACATGCCAGAAACCCTGAAAAAATACCTCTGACTGGTTCAAAGAAGGAGCCGGAATCTGATCGATCCGGCCCCTTTGCTTTACATAATATCCCACAGCTTCTCTTATACCACGCTCTTGAGTCCCAAAGTCTTCTCGATCACCAGCATGACTCCCAGCGTAATGACCATCAGCAAGGTCGCCAAGGCGGCAATCGTCGGATCAAAATGATATTCCACATAGGCCATCATCTCAATCGGCAGCATGGACACTCCCGCCCTGGTCAAAAAAGCGGAAAGAGACACGTTATTAAAGGAGTTAATCACTGCCATAATACAGGCCGACACAATTCCCGACTTGATATTGGGAAGCAAAATATGGAAAAAAGTATAGATATTTCCCGCTCCCAGAATCCTCGCCGCCTCTTCCATGGAAAAATCAAAATTTGCCAGACTGGAGGTCACGACCCGCATCACATAGGGAATGGATAAAATCGTATGCCCGATCAGCAGGCTTGGCAATGCCGGCAGTTTAAACCGGTTCACCACATACCGGAGCATGACAAAACCCAACACGATCACCGGAATCAAAACCGGTGACAGAAACAGGCTTTTAATCAGTTCCTTTCCCTTAAAGCGGTACCGGTTGAGGGCATACGCCGCCGGCAGTCCTAAAAGCAATGCCAAAAAAGTCCCTGCAAAAGCAATGATAATACTGTTTTTCGCCGCGCTTCCAAAACTTTTCACCTGCAAAATCTGATGATACCAGCGCAGGGTAAATCCCTCTCCCGGAAACTTCAGGTAAGTGGTATCACTAAAGGATGCCGCCATAATAACCAAAAGCGGGCCAATCAAAAACATATACACCAGCAAGGTCACAAAAAACAAAGATTTGCTCTTTCTCATGGATAACTCCTTTATGCCGGGCAGTTTTCTGCCAGACGCTTACTGTACGGAGAACAACTCATTCCATTTTGAGGTCCAGTCCGCCTTGTTTGCATTAATTACTTCCCAATCCGGAATCTGCAAATTATCGATCATTTCCTTACCATAAGTGAAGTTTGCCGCCTGCTCCGGAGTCAGTTCCACATCTGTTCTCACCGGGGCATCCACACCGTCCAGGGCCTCTGCCAGCTGCACTTCCTTGGAAATATAGAAGTTGATAAACGCCTCCGCCAGTTCCTTGTTCTGGCAGCCCTTGATGATGTTGACCGCATTAAAGCCGCTGAACACGCCTTCCTTCGGGTCTACCCACACATAATCATCCGAAGCCGACTGCGCTGCCGTATAAGAATAATCCAGCAGTACGGCAACCGAAATCTCACCCTGATTCAGCATGGTGATCGTATCGTTGGCGCTGGTATAGGTCTTCATAATATTGGGTTTTAATTCCTCAAACTTCGCGAAAATGGCGTCATCATCGCTTCCCGGTGTCAATCCTGCCATCTTTGCCACGGAATAATACATCAGCGGGCCGGAAGTCGTGGTAATATCCGGGATTGCAATCGCTCCCTCCAGTTCCGGATTCCACAGGTCTTCCCAGGAAGTAATCTCAATCGGGCAGGTAGACTTATCATATACGATACCTAAACGGTTAAAGCCATAAGCCGGGCCATATCCCTCGCCAAAAGGAGCCTTTGCCTTATCATACAGTCCGTCCAGATTGGTCAGATTCGCAGAATCTACCGTCTCAATCAACCCTTCCTCAATCAGATCCGCGATAAAAGCGTCCCCGATCACCACTATATCATAATTCTCCGGCGTCTCCTTAATCTTGGTTACGCGCTCCGCGTTCCTTCCACCTTCCACAATCAATTCGCAGCCGGTGGCCTCCATAAAAGGATCGTAGATATTCTTCTGAAGAAGTTCGGCATTGAAGGAAAATGTAGAAACCCGCAACTGCTGCCCTTCAAAAGAAGGAAGGTCCGCACCAGCAGCTTTTGTCTCTGCGGCATCGCCTGCATCCTCTGCATCCTCTGCTTTGCTCTCCGCCTGATTGCCCTCTGCCGCCGAAGCCGCCGTGCTCCCGGAATCCGCCTGGCCGGAACCGCCGCAGGCAGCCAGTGACGCCGCCATGGCAGCCACCAGTAAGGCGCTTAACAGTTTCTTTTTCATAATCTCTTTTCTCCTTTTCTTTTTTATGAAAGTCTCGTCACCAGAGACGATTCAATCCAGATACATGCCATGTACCTGAACACTTTCCGTTTTCGGGCATAGTTAAAGCAAAATGATCTTAGCCGGAGGCAGGGACAGCGTTACCCGGTCCCCGATCCTGCAGACGCTTTCCTGGTCTGTACTGACCTCAAACTCGCCGATGGCAGTGCGCACATTATATTGATTGCGTTTTCCAAGAAAAGTGCTTACCATAATCTCGCCGGCCAGCGGATTCACTGCCTCCGCCCCGTCCGTCACAATCAGGATATCCTCCGGCCGGATACATGCCCGGACAGAATCCCCTCTCCTGCCTCCTTCTGCCTGAACCGTGCTTCCATCCGGCAGCGTATAAACCCCGTCTGACGCCCCTGGCTTTAAATCCATAAAATTCTCAAACCCGACAAACCTGGCGATAAACTCTGTCTTTGGATGATTGTATATCACAGACGGACTGTCCATCTGCTCGATCACCCCATGGTTCATGATCGCCACCTTATCGGAAATCGCAAAACATTCTTCCTGGTCGTGCGTTACGTATATCGCTGTAAAGCCAAACTTTTGCTGCAGGCGGCGAATCTCCACCCTCATCTTTACACGCAGCTTGGCGTCAAGATTGCTCAAAGGCTCGTCCAAAAGCAGCAGATCCGGTTTGATCACAAGCGCCCTGGCCAGCGCCACCCTCTGTCTCTGGCCGCCGGACATCTCCTTGGGAAAACGCTTCTCAAAGCCGCCCAGATCGACGGTCTCCAGCATCTCCATAACTTCTTTTTTGATCTGATCCGCAGGAAGGCCCCGCATCTTAAGCCCAAACGCCACATTGTCAAACACAGTCATATGAGGAAACAATGCGTAACTCTGGAACACAAACCCGAAATTCCGCTTGTTGAGCGGCACCTGGGTGTAATCCTTCCCGCCAAACATAAATTTGCCTGACATCGGAGTGGAAAATCCTGCAATCAGCCGCAGGGTCGTCGTCTTTCCGCAGCCGCTGGAGCCAAGCAGAGAGACCAGTTCCCCCTTCTCCACCTGAAAATCCAGATCTTTTAAAATTACATTTTTATCATATCCGGCAGTAATTCCCTGCAATTCCAAAAGCGCCATATCATTTCCCTCCTTAGATCGTTGGATTCAGCTTCCGGCTGACCTTATTAATCACCGTTGACACCGCAATCGTCACCACAATCATAATCACAGCCACCACCGACGCCTGCGTCCAATCGCCCAGCGACATTGCCTGCTGATAAATCATGGTCGCCAGCACACGGGTATCCGTGCCTCCGAGCAGCTGCGGCGTCGTATACGCGGTCAGGCATCCGGTAAACACCAGCACGCTCCCAGTCACCAGGCCAGGAATGCTAAGAGGCAAAACCACGTGCCGGAAAACCCCGATCCGGGATGCGCCCAGGCTTCCTGCCGCCAGGTTCAGATCCTCGGAAATATTGTCCATCACCCCGATCAGCGACAAAATCATCAATGGCAGAAACAGCTGAATAAAGCCTACCACCATTGAAAACTCATTGTACAAGAGGCTGACAGGCTTTGCCACGATCCCCAGG
Source organism: uncultured bacterium (assembly GCA_947063875.1). Classification (GTDB taxonomy): domain Bacteria; phylum Bacillota; class Clostridia; order Lachnospirales; family Lachnospiraceae; genus Brotaphodocola. Next base: position 28,431 of record CAMSTY010000018.1, on the reverse strand, counting down.
CTCACTAAAAGGTCATTGACGATCCCCTTCTTCCCCAAAAGGACCATCCAGCTGAAGGAACGGATGACCGGGCTGGTAAACATGGGAAACACTGCCAGCGCCATCAGCACGCCTTTGTTTTGGGAATATTTGGAAATATAATAAGCCGTGGGAAACCCCAGCACGGCGCATACCGCCGTACTGACCAGGCTGAGGCGGATGCTCCGCCAGAATACCTGTTTAAAATAGGTACTCTCCATCAGAGTCAGATAATTCGTCAAAGAAAACGCTCCGCCTTCATCCACAAAGGACTTAAATAACAGGGAAAACAGGGGTATCAGCATAAAGAATGTCAGAAACAGACAACCCGGCAGAATAAACAGCCAGTAAATATTGGTCTTCTTCTCAAGCAAGGGGCTTCCCACCTTTCTTTTGATACATTTTGATAAACTTTCTAAAAATAAGATATCATTCCTGTCAGAAATTGTCAACGGGGTTTTGCTATAGCATATCCTGATATTTGTCTGCACAGTTTCTGAATTCCTTCATTTCTGCCCATAGGCGGTCCCGTTCTGTCTGAAGATCCATTTCCATAAGCCGGCCGCCCCGCACCAGCTGCCTCCCCTGCACCCATACGCTGTCAACATTGGAGGCATTCGCCGAATAAACAATTGCCGAATAAGGATTATAAAGCGGAAACATATTGACGGATTTCGTCTCCAGAAGCACCAGATCCGCCTGCTTCCCGATCTCGATGGAGCCAATCTCGTCTTCTGCCCCCAACACCCGCGCCCCGCCCATGGTTCCCAGTTCCACAATCTCTCTCGCCGGAAATGCACTGCGGTCGCGATACTTCGTCTTCTGAAATGACGCTATCATCTTGAATTGTGTGAACAGATCCATGGTGTTCCCGGAAGAAGGCCCGTCGCTTCCTATGCCGATGCCAACCCCTGCCTTCCTCATATCCAGCGCCGGGCAAATCCCTTTTCCTGCCTTGGTATTTGCACCTATGCAGTGCGCCACTTTGGTTCCCGTATCCGCCAAAAGCCGGATATCCGGACCTGTCGCATGAATGCAGTGGACAGCGATGGTCCTCTCCCCTAGCACGCCCAGATCATGCAAAAACGCAATCGGAGTCTTGCCGTACTGTTCTTTAAAATAACTCATTTCATAATCCATCTCACTGACATGAAGCGTATAGGGGACCTGATATTTTACGGATAAATCATAGGCTGCCTTCAGCATTTGCGGCGAACTGGTGTTTGTGGCATGGGGCGCCACAAGCGGATGTATCCGCTTATGCCCCTGCCATTTCCGGATCAATTCCTCACACAATGGAAGGCCTCCGTAAGGCGTCTTGCTGTCACAGGTCTCCTGGCCAATCACCGTCTCCCCCACCCAGGCACGGATTCCCGTCTCCTCACAGGCACGCGCCACCTGATCTTCAAAATAATACATATCCAGAATGGAAGTCACTCCGGACAGCAAAAGTTCACAGGCCGCATAACGGGCGGCGGCATATACCAGATCCGGAGTCATCGCCTCCAGTTCCAGCGGGAACAGAAAGCGCCGCAGCCGGTCCGGGCAGTCGTCTCCCATAGACCGGAAAGGAATCATCGGAATATGGCTGTGGACATTTATCATCCCCGGCATCAGGATGCCCTGCCTGCCGTCAACCCGGATATCCGCATCCTGACTGCAGGCACCGCTTCCGACTGCCAGAATCCCGTTTTCATCAAATAGGACATGGCCGTCCAGATAGAGGCGCCCGCCGTTATCCATAGTCAAAATCGTCGCTTTTTCAATCAGTGTCCTCATATAAATCCTCCCTGATCCACTCTCATTCGTTGGATTTCCGATCAATATATTCCGTCCGGATCTTGGAATAGACAAACTTCTGACTGTGATACAGGCCATAATATCCGGACAAGGTAAAGCTGATTGCAATCCCCAGGGCAAAGAAAGGCATTGCCTCGAATCCAAACAGCTCAAATGCCATAAATGTGGTCGAAATCGGACAGTTAGTCACACTGACAAACAGGCAGACCATCCCTACCGCCGCACATAACCCAGACGGCATTCCCAGAAGCGCCGCCATGGTATAGCCAAATGTCGCTCCCACACATAAGGTCGGCACAATCTCACCACCCTTAAATCCTGCCCCCAGCGCTACTGCCGTAAACAATATCTTTGCCAGAAAGGCATAATAAGGCACCACCTCTCCTTCAAAACACCTCTCAATCAGGTGCAGGCCGCCGCCATTATAAAGCCTGCTTGAAAAGATCAACGTCAGTACGATATAAATCCCGCTGCCGGCCAGTATCCTCAGATAGGAACTCTTAAAATATTTCCGATACCAGGTACTGGCCTGATGCATGGACTGACACAAAAGAATCCCGACCACCGCGCACAGCATTCCCAGAAGCACCGTCAGCGCAGCGCCTTGGGTATCAAAAGCCGGCACCAGGCCGATCTCATAATGTTCCGCCGCCAGCCCAAGCCTTCCGGCTATCGCCGCGCCGACGAAAGAAGAAAACAGGCAGGGAACCAGGGCAGCATAATACATAATCCCGATGCTGACTACCTCCATAGAAAATATCCCGGCAGCCAGCGGAGTCCCAAAGAGTGCGGAAAAGCAGGCGCTCATCCCGCACATAATGGCGATCTTCCGGTCTTTTTCATCCAGCCGCATCACTTTTCCTACCAGGTTCCCAAGACTTCCCCCCAGCTGCAGCGCAGCGCCCTCACGTCCGGCAGACGCGCTGACCACATGACTTAAAATGGAACTGACAAAAATCAGCGGGGCCGTGATAACCGGAATCTCCTCATGTGCCGATACGGATTCCAGGACAAGATCGGTCCCTCTGTTTTTTTCCGCTTTTCCCACACGATACAGCCATATAATCACCAGGCCGGCCACCGGCATCAAAAATACCGTCCAATGGCATGACTGCCAGATTTTCGTTGCCAGGATCACTCCGTGGCCAAAGGCGGCGCCGATCAGGCCGACCACCACACCGATCAGCACTGACAGAAATGTCCACTTGATAAAATAACGGATGTTCTGCATCAGAGGCGCTGCGCCCCTGAATGTTTTTACGGACATTTCCTGGTTTTCTTTCTTTTCCTGCTCCTCTTTCATATATGCCTCCAGGTATTCCTTCTTTTTACCGATTGATCGTTCTTTTATCCTCTTACATTCCTTTGGATTTTACCAGCTTCGGCCGATATCCCTCATCGTTGAGCATCTGCACAATCTGATTCTTATGGGCGGTTCCTTCCGCCTCCAACGTGATTCTCAGTTCCACTGCCGCATTCCGGTTAATGCTGATAAACTGATTATGCTCCAGTTTGATCACATTCCCCTTCTGCTCTGCCAGCAGCGAAGAAACCTTTGCCAGTTCCCCCGGCTTATCCGGCAGCAGCACCGATACGGTAAAGATCCGGTCTCTCTGAATCAGGCCATGCTGGACCACGGAAGACATCGTGATCACATCCATATTTCCGCCGCTCAAAATAGACACAATCTTTTTCTTCTTCACATCCATATGCTTTAACGCCGCCACCGTCAGCAGGCCGGAATTCTCCACGATCATCTTATGGTTCTCTACCATATCCAGGAAGGCTACAATCAGTTCCGAGTCTTCGATCGTAATGACATCATCGACATTCTCCTGCAGATAAGGAAAAAGCTTTTCCCCGGGCCGATGAACTGCCGTGCCGTCGGCAATCGTGCTTACGGTAGGAAGGGTCATGACCTTTCCCGCCTTTATGGAAGCCTGCAGGCAGTTGGCGCCTGACGGTTCCACCGCAATCACCTTAATCTTGGGATTCAAAAGCTTGGCGAGCGTGGATACTCCGGTGCACAGCCCGCCGCCGCCTACCGGGACCAGGATATAATCCACAGTCGGGAGTTCCTTGATAATCTCCATGGCGATGCTTCCCTGCCCCGCAGCCACGTCAAGGTCATCAAAGGGATGGACAAACGTATACTTCTGTTCGTCAGCCAGCCGATACGCATGTTCACACGCCTCGTCAAAATCATTGCCGTACAAAACCACCTCGGCCCCATAATTTTTGGTACGGTTCACCTTGATCAAGGGGGTAGTGGTCGGCATTACAATCACCGCCCGAATGCCCGCCAGCTTGGCGGCATACGCTACTCCCTGCGCATGGTTCCCCGCCGACGCGGTAATCAGGCCGCGTTCTCTTTCTTCCTCGTTCAACGTGCTGATCTTATAAAAGGCCCCGCGGACTTTGTAGGCCCCGGTATACTGCATATTTTCCGGTTTGAAATAAATTTTGTTGCCTGTCTGTGCCGAAAAATACTCACTGTATACCAGTTTTGTCTCCTGGGTAACCTTTTGCACTTCCTCTGACGCTTCCTCAAATTTCTCCAATGTCAGTTCGTCCATCTTTGTTTCCTCCCTCTCTTTTCCCGTCTTTATATTCTTTCGCCTTATTCCGCCCGCGTCCGAAACAACGCGTTTACAAAATCTTCGGAATTAAATTTCTGCAAATCGTCGATCTTCTCTCCGACCCCTACATACTTCACCGGAATCCCCAGTTCTGACTGAATCGCCACCGCAATCCCTCCTTTTGCCGTTCCGTCCAGTTTCGTCAGGATAATCCCCGTAATATCGGCTACTTCCATAAACTGCCTTGCCTGGGAAAGCGCATTCTGTCCTGTCGTCCCATCCAGCACTACCAGGGTTTCGCGGTACGCCCCCGGGTATTCCTTGTCAATAATCCGGTTGATCTTTTTGAGTTCTTCCATCAGGTTCTTTTTGTTGTGGAGCCGGCCGGCCGTATCACAGATCAGCACATCGGCCTTTCTGGATTTTGCCGCCGCCACCGCATCGTAAATCACTGCCGCCGGGTCGGAGCCTTCCTGCTGGGCGATAATCTCCACGCCTGCCCGGTTGGCCCATTCCGTCAGCTGCTCGATCGCCGCCGCCCGGAAGGTGTCTGCCGCCGCCAGGATCACCCGCTTCCCGTCATCTTTCAGCTGTCCGGCCAGCTTTCCTACGGAAGTTGTCTTTCCCACTCCGTTGACACCAATCACCAATACCACCGAAGTCCGCTTTTCAAATTCATAGGCATTTTCTCCCAAATCCATCTGGCTTCTGATCGAATCGATCAGCAAATGCCGGCATTCCCCCGGTTCCCTGATATGCTGTTCCTTTACCTTTTTGCGCAAATCCTCCATAATCGACATGGTGGTCTTTATCCCCAGATCCCCCATAATCAGCGTCTCTTCCAATTCCTCATAAAAGTCTTCATCAATAGCGGAAAAACCGCTGAAAATCGAGTCCATCCCGGAGACAATATTATCTCTGGTCTTGGTCAGTCCATCCACAAGGCGGCTGAAAAAGCCTTTTTTCTTTTCTTCCATATCCGGTTCGCCCCTTTCCTTTATTTAGCAAACAAATGTTCTATTCGTCCAACTGATCTTCGATCAGGTTCACGGAAACCAACGTGGAAACCCCTTTTTCCTGCATCGTAATCCCGTAGAGCCGATCGGAAGCCACCATGGTTCCGCGGCGGTGGGTGATCACGATAAATTGTGTATTTTTTATCAATTTATGTAAATATCCGGCAAACCTGTCCACATTGGAGTCGTCCAAGGCCGCTTCGATCTCATCCAGGAGGCAAAACGGAGACGGCTTTAAATTCTGAATGGCAAACAGCAGGGAAATGGCTGTCAGCGCTTTTTCCCCGCCGGACAGCTGCATCATATTCTGCAGCTTCTTTCCGGGCGGCTGGGCGATAATCTGAATGCCGGCTTCCAGAATATCTTCCCCCTCCATCAGTTCCAAAGTGCCGTGCCCCCCGCCAAACAGCTCTTTAAACACACGGTCAAACTCAGCGCGGATCTCTTTAAATTTCTCCTCAAACTGGCGGCGCATCCCGGTATCCAGTTCCTCGATAATCTTTTGCAGCGTCTGCTCTGCCTCTGCCAGATCATCGTGCTGGGTTTTCATAAACTCGTATCGCTGGGAGATCTCTTTGTAATCCTCAATCGCATTGACATTGACATTGCCCAATGCCCGAATACTGTTTTTCAGTTCTTCAATCTTTGTTTGCACCTGTGAAATCACTGTCAAATCCGGATTTCGGAGCGGCTGCGCCGTGGTAAAAGTCAGTTCATACTCGTTCCACATATAATTTACGTGATTTTCCAGTTTTTCCTCCAGCTTTTCCTTCTGGCCCTGCAGCCGGAACAGGTCTTTATCCAGGCGGCTGATTCTTCCGGCCAGTTCTTCCCGCTTTTGGAAAATATCCTTTTGCCTTTGGACCATTTCCTCCCTGTTTTTGCTCAAGGCTTCCAGTTCTTCGGCCAGCTGCTCCCGGCAATGGATGGCTGTCTCAATCCCGGTCTTCAAGTCCTCGATCTGCTTTCTTTTGGCAGCGATCACTTGTTCGGAATCGCCGGTTCCGTTTTCCAGGCCTGCCAGTTCCTCCTCCAGCCGCCGGATCTCTTCCTTTACCCGGCGGATATTTTCCACTGCGAAATCTGCCTGCTGCTTCAGTCCTGCCGCCTGCAGGCGATTTTCTTCCAATTCGTGCGCCAGGGTTTCCCGAACCTGTTTTTCTGTCTCCAGCTGCGAGGAAAGCCGTTCCACATCGCGGCTTGCCTGCTCGTTTTTTGTCAGCAGCTGACGGGAATCCTGAGCAAGCAGCCGGCGGTTCTGCTCGATCTCGTGAATCTGTTCCTCCAGCTGACGGTTCTCCAGCACCAGATCCCCTGCCTGGTCCCGGATCTCCTCCCGTTTGTCCTGCAATTGGCTGGCATTCAGCTGCAGGGTATTCTGATTCAGGGACTCCTGATGATGCTCGTTCCGGACCTGCTCCAGTTCTTCCCGTTTTTCCGCCAGCACCCCCTCATGCATTGCCAATTCATCCTGAATGCGTTCCGCCAGCGTCAGCGCCTTTTTGCATACTTCCTCCAGTTCCTCAATTTCCCTCTTTCTTCCCAGGAGGTTGCTGGAATTCTTAAAAGCGCCGCCGGTCATGGAACCGCCTGCACTCAAAAGTTCTCCTTCCAATGTGACAATACGCAGGGAATATTTATATTTTCTGGCCACGGCAATGGCATGGTCGATCGTGGAAGCCACCACCACGCGCCCCAGGAGATACTTTGCCAGCACCTGGTACTCCGGCTGCACATGGACCAAATCGCTGGCAAGGCCGATTATCCCCGGCTCTTCCAATGCCTCCGGCTGGGAAAACCCGCCCCTCTGTCCGATACTGGTCAGCGGAAGGAAGGTCACCCGGCCATATTTATTTTTTTTCAGATATTCAATCAGCTGCTTGGCCGTCTGCTCCGAATCCGTGACGATATTCTGAATGCTTCCGCCCAGGGCAGTCTCAATAGCGGTCTCATACTGCCGTTCCGTCGTAACCAGGTCCGCCACCACCCCGCGGATGCCATGGATGCGGTCCCTTACTTCCATCACCTTGCGGATGCTGTTGCCGTACCCCTCATACCGCTCGGCAAGATTTCGCAGGGATTCCAGGCGGGTGGTCGCCGTCTGGTATTCCTGCTGACGCTCATTCAATCCCCGGGTCAGCCGCTTTATTTCCTGCCCGCAATGTTCTATTTCCGTTTCGCACTCTGTCTGTCTGGCAAGGAGTTCTTCCATCCGCTGTCCGGAGAGCGCAAGCTTCTGCTGCTCCTCTAGCAAAAGTTCCTCCTGGACCGACTCGTCGCTCTTGTAACGCAGCAGCCTCTGGCACACCTCGGAACGCCTCATCTGCACCTGTTCCAGCATTGCCTCATACCGCTGTTCCCTGGCTGCCAGGGAAGCCTTTTCGTTTAAACCGTCAATAATGCTGCCTTTGCCTTCTTCAATCCGCTGATCCAAAAGCATGATTCGCTCATCTTCTTTGCGCAGCCTCTCCTCCGCATCCTGCAGTTTCTGGCTGCTCTCTGCTGCCTGCCTGCGGATCCCGGCGCTGTTGCTTTCATAATCATTCGCCTGGCGTATTTTTTCTTCCTTCTCTTTTCCGATCGCTTCTATCCGCGCATGGATATGGTCGGCATTCATCTGCTCCGTATTAATCTGCTCATGAAGCACATTGACCTGCCCCTCCAGGCTTCCCCTTTCCATCTCCGCCTGGCTGAGACGTTCCCGTTTTGTGTTGATTTCATCCTCCAGAACGCCGATTTCCTGTTCCAGGCGATCATAGGAACCCTTCTCTTCCTCTGTCTGGCGGGAGGCCTCCTCCATATCCTGGGAAACGATCGCTTCCCGTTTCTCTACTTCGCCCAGCTGGATCCGGAACCCCTCAGATTCCATCAAAAAGAGATTGGCATCATAGGTTTTCAGCTGTTCTTTTAAGTTCAAATAGTTTTTGGCTGCCTCTGACTGTCTTGCCAGCGGGCCGACCTGTTTTTCCAGTTCCGACAAGATATCCCCGACCCGGACCAGATTCTGCCTTTCATCCTCCAGTTTTTTTAACGCTATCGTTTTGCGGCGTTTAAATTTGACAATGCCAGCCGCTTCGTCAAACAACTCCCGCCGTTCCTCCGGCTTTCCGCTCAGGATTTTGTCGATCTGCCCCTGGCCGATAATCGAATATCCCTCTTTGCCGATCCCCGTATCATAAAACAGTTCATTGATATCTTTCAGCCGGCACGCGCTGCCGTTGATCCGATATTCGCTCTCTCCGGAACGATATAAGCGCCGGGCCACCGTGACCTCGTCATAGTCAATAGCCAGCTGATGGTCGGAATTGTCCAGGGTAATCGCCACATAAGCAAAACCCTGGGGTTTGCGCAACTCGGTGCCCGCAAAAATCACATCCTGCATACTGGCTCCCCGCAGCTGTTTGATCCTCTGTTCCCCGAGCACCCAGCGGACAGCGTCTGCCACATTGCTTTTTCCGCTGCCGTTCGGCCCGACAATCCCGGTGATCCCATTATGAAATTCAAAGGTAATCTTGTTGGCAAACGACTTGAAACCTTGTATTTCAATGCTCTTTAAGTACATATATGCTCCTTCAGTTTCAATATTCCGCGGTAAGCGGCCAGCTGTTCTGCCGCTTTCTTCGTCCTGCCGCTTCCCCGGCCGATCTCCCGCCCGTTCAGCAAAGCCCGCACTTCAAACATCTTATGGTGATCCGGCCCCTCCTCCTTTAATATCTCATATTCCAGAAGCTGGCCGGATTCCCCGGCCTGCACAATCTCCTGCAGGATAGTCTTGCTATCATAAAAGAGCTGCTTATGCTCCAAATCGTTCAGCACAAACCGGTGAACGAACTCTTTTGCACTAGCAAAACCACCATCCAGATAGATCGCGCCAATCAATGCCTCCATAGCGTCTGAAACTACCGAATCCCGGCTCCGGCCGCCGGTTGCCTCCTCACCCTTTCCCAGAAAGAGATACGTTCCCAGCTCAATCTCCGATGCGCAATAAGCCAGCGTCGGTTCACAAACCAGGCTGGCACGGATTTTTGTCAGTTCCCCTTCCGGTTTATCCGGATATTCCCGATATAAAAAATCACTCGACACTGCTTCCAGCACCGCATCGCCTAAAAACTCCAGCCTCTCGTTGCAATCGAACTTGTCTATTTGATGCTCATTGGCAAACGAACTGTGGATCATTGCCTGACGCAGCAGCTTTTTCTGTTGAAAGCGGTAGCTGATCCTTTTTTCCAATTCTTTCAAATCACGGTTCATATCAATTCCCTTTCTGCCCTCTGCAAAGGAAAAGGCGCCGCCCAGGCTCTCCTGCGACGCGCCCCTCCTTCTCTATTCGTGAGTCACCCTAATTCAGTGCGTTCTTGATCTGCTCTACTGCATCACCCACTGTGACGATCTGTTCTGCTGCATCCGTGGGAATCTCAATATCAAACTCTTCTTCAATTCCCATGACAATCTGAAAAATGTCCAGCGAATCCGCTCCCAGATCTTCCACAAAAGTGGTGTCCATCGTAATCTCTCCTGCTTCCACATTCAATACTTCAGCAATAATACCCTGCAGTTTTTCAAACTCCATAGTCTCCCCTCCTTTCTTTTCTCTATTTTTCTATGGCCTGTTCTTCAGGCACCAGGCTTTCTCTGATTTTCTCATTGATCTTCTGCTCCTTGAAGGTCACGCACTGAATAATCGAATTGCTGACCTCCCGCGCGCCGGCGCTCCCGTGAGTCTTCACCACAAGTCCCTTCAGCCCCAGAAGCGGCGCCCCACCGTACCGGGAAGCGTCAAATGCCTTCAAGGTCTCCTTCAGAGCCGGTTTCACTAACAGTGCCCCTATCTTGCTGCGCAGGCTGCCCATCATCCCCTTTTTTACCATGGAGATCAGCGTAGTTCCCGTCCCTTCATACAATTTCAGGATCACGTTGCCCGTGAACGCCTCGCACACAATCACGTCGGCCCCGCCATGAGGGATTTCCCTGGCCTCGATACTGCCGGTAAAGTTGATATCATGGCACTCCTTCAGCAGAGGAAACGTCTCTTTTACGAGTGCATTCCCCTTCTCCTCCTCCGCGCCGATATTGACAATCCCTACCCGCGGGCTTTTGATTCCAATCACATGTTCCATATAGATGGACCCCATGCGCGCAAACTGTACCAGATGAGACGGACGGGCGTCTACATTGGCTCCGCTGTCCAAAAGCAGGGACACTCCCTTCTCAGTGGGAATCAAGGCTCCGAAAGGAGGGCGCTCCACCCCTTTCAACCTCCCCACAATCACCTGTCCGCCAACCAGGATCGCCCCTGAACTCCCTGCAGAGACAAAGGCGTCCGCTTCTTTTGATTTTACCAGGTTCATCCCCACTACAATGGACGAATCCTTTTTCCGGCGCACGGCATTGACCGGCGGTTCCTCTGTCTCAATCACTTCCGATGCCGGGATCAGCTGTATCTGTTTTTTGGGGTAGGTGTGCCGGGAAAGTTCCTTCTTCACCGCTTCCTCTTTCCCCACCAGCAGTACCTGGATATCCTCTCTGTGAGATACCGCGTCCACTACGCCTTTTACAATCTCGCCAGGCGCATGATCGCCGCCCATTGCATCTACCGCAACTCTAATCATACCGTACTCCTCTCCGGTTCTTGCCGACCTTTCCATTCCCTAATTACTATACTAAATAATGTTTTATAAATCAATAAGAATTTCGCGAAATAACGCTCCGCCATCCGGTCTGACTCATGATATGCGTTATCTGATATCAATTAAAATAAAAAACTATAGCATTTTATGTAAAATTTTAGTACAATCCTAAATGTATTAAGAAAACCATATTGCAGGTGAACATTATGACTATTTTTAACGCAATAACACTTTTTGGCGGACTCGCCATGTTCCTTTACGGAATGCGTCTGATGGGCGACGGGCTGAAATCCAGTTCTTCCGGCACGCTGAAAAAAGCTATGGAACGGATTACCGGCACCCCGGTTAAGGCATTTTTCCTCGGGCTGGTGGTAACGGCGGTCATCCAGTCCTCCACCGCGACCATCGTCCTTACTTCTGGTCTTGTGGGCGCCGGCATCATTTCCCTGAGACAGTCGCTGGGCATCATTATCGGGGCCAACGTAGGCACCACCGTCACCGGACAGATCATCCGGCTTCTGGATGTAAATTCATCGGGTTCCTGGTTTTTGCAGTTTTTAACCCCTTCCACCCTGGCCCCTCTGGCGCTGATCATCGGCATTATCATCATCATGGGCATGAAGTCTGACAATTCCGGCAAAGCCGGCCAGATTATTGTCGGATTCGGAATCCTGTTCTCGGGACTTCTGAATATGACCGACGCCGTGGAAGTCCTCTCTGACAGCGGAATCGTGGAACAGATCTTTTCCCGTCTGGGCAGCAACCCGCTGATTGCCTATCTCTCCGGGGCCGGAGTGGCTTTTGTGCTGCAAAGTTCCTCTGCCACCATCGGCATCCTGCAGGCTTTTTCCACCTCGGGGCAGCTGACCTTCGGGGAAATCTATGCCGTGCTGGTCGGCGTCTATCTGGGCGATTGCGTGACAACGGCCATTGTCTGCAACATAGGGGCCAAACCGGAGGCAAAAAAAGTCGGCATAGTAAATATTTTGTTCAATTTGAGCAAATCCGCCCTGACATTGACTGTGGTCGCCGTCATTCACAGAATCGGCTTACTCGACGGCATTTGGAATGAGACGATTTATTCCGGCGGCATTGCCAACGCCAACAGCATCTTCAACCTGTCCTGCGCATTCCTTCTGCTTCCGTTTGTGGGAATTTATGAGAAGATCAGCCACAAACTCATAAAATCCTCGCCTGTACAGGCAGGGAAATATGATGAAATGCTGGACAGCCTGAATCCGGTATTTATCAGTACGCCTGCCGTAGCTTTCGGGCGTTGCTATGATATCCTTCTGGTGATGTTCCAGCTGGCAAGGACCAATATCAGCCGCGCATTTGATATGTTCCCCCAATACAATCCGGAAACCATGAAACAGATCGAGGAAGACGAAGACTATATTGACCGCATGGCCGACCAGGTAAGCAACTATCTGGTCCAGATTTCCACCACCATCACTTATCAATATCATGTAGAAATCATGAATTACTATTTTTCTGCGATTACGGAGTTTGAACGTCTGGGAGACCATGCCCTGAATATCGCCGAGATCGCCGCCGAACTCACGAAAAAAAACAACATCTTCTCAGCAGATACCCTTTCTGAACTGAATGTGCTGCAAAAACTTCTGAATGCGATCCTCGATCATACCGGCGAGGCCTTCCGCAAGCAGAATCTGGTGGAGGCGCGTCAGATTGAACCCCTGGAACAGGTGGCGGATGATATGGTAAATGTCTTAAAAAACAATCATCTGGAAAGGCTGCGCAGCGGTTCCTGCGAGGTCTTCAACGGTTCGGAATTTTTCAATCTCCTCTCTGAGGCGGAGAGGATTTCGGATGTCTGTTCCAATGTGGGGGTCGCAACCGTGGCAAGGGCGATTCCAGAGATTCACCACCAGGTCCATAATTATATTTCCAAGCTTCATTCCGGACGGGACGAAGAGTTTAATCGTGTATATCAGATCGCTCACAACGAATATTTTGAGATGCTGCAAGGGCAAGGTGACAAGAAAGAGGAAGCATCGATATGAACAAAAAGGTTTTAAAAGCTGCGGTCATTATGGCAGTTTTTATCACCCTGATTTTGGGATTTGTATTTTCCGTTTACTATGGATATTTCCATATCAACGGATTGATTGCAGGAAAATATCCCGTAAGAGGAGTGGATGTATCCCACTATCAGGGGGAGATCGACTGGCAGGTCCTGTCCGGGCAAGACATCCAGTTTGCCTATATCAAGGCCACAGAAGGCAGTTCCCATACAGACGAACGTTTTTCCTTCAACTGCGAAAAAGCCAGAGGGGCCGGACTAACGACAGGCGCTTATCATTTTTTCAGCTTTGACAGTCCGGGAAGCGCTCAGGCGCAGCATTTCATCCGCACTGTGGAACCTTTTGAGGGAATGCTTGCGCCTGCCGTGGATGTGGAATTTTATGGCGACAAAAAAGAAAATCCTCCGATTCCGGCTCTGGTGGAGGCAGAATTGAAGGATTTTCTGGATCAGGTCGAACAGGCCTATGGCAGAAAACCGGTTATCTATGCCACCAAGGAGGCCTGGGAACTCTATATCCGGGGACGATTTGACGACTATCCTTTGTGGATTCGGGATATCTGGCAAAAGCCAGTATTGAAATCCGAGGCAGCAGACGGCAAGGAATACAACTGGACATTCTGGCAATATACCAACCGGGGAAGGCTGAAAGGGTTTTCCGGCGAAGAAACGTTTGTGGACCTGAATGTTTTTTATGGAACCTGGGAAGAGTGGCTGCAAAGCCTCGCTTCCCAAAATCGAGAAACACTTCATCTCCGGCCTGATCCCAGCCAAAAACTGTCGTCTGTCAAAAAAACTTCTCAATCACCTCCGCCACCCCATCATGGTCATTATCCCTTTCCGTAATATAATTGGCCACATCCTTGACCTGCTCCCGGGCGTTGGCCATAGCCACCCCTAATCCGGCGTAGCGGATCATGGAGATATCGCTAAAGCTGTCCCCGCAGCAGACCATCTCCTCCCGGCTAATGCCCAGGATTTCCAGCAAATGCTTTAAGCTGTAGGCCTTATCCACATTTTTCCCGACCACCTCCAGAAAACACGGTTCCGAACGGAAAATCTGTGTTTCATGAAAATACCGGTGGGATAATACCGGCTCTATGGCCTCGATATCCTCCGGCGGGCCGGTAAACAGGCAGCCATTTACCGAAAAATCCACAAACCGGCAGAAATCCTCATGATATTCGATGGGAATATGGCTGATCTGCGATTCCAGTTCCATATAGGCATCCGGCTTTGTTCCCGCAATCAGCGCATGATCCGTATAGGTCAGGATTCCCAACCCATATTTTTTAGCATCTTTCCACAGCCTGGCCGGAAGATACGCGGGAAGCTTTCGCTCATAGACGCAGGCATTCTGCCGTACATCGATAATCTTTGCCCCGTTATAAGCAAGAATAAAATTGCCGGATTTATGGAAATCCAAAGTTCTGGCTATGGGAAGAACTCCCCGCGGATGGCGCCCGGAGGCTATCGCCACGCGGACGCCCTTTTCCTCAAGCTGAAGAACCGCCTTCCTTGTCCTTTCCGTCACCTCTTTTTGGGAATTTGTCACAGTCCCGTCAATGTCCAGCACCAGCAACCGATACCGCATCATGGCCTACAGACCGGTTTCCCGGTAAATTTTCTTCATCTCTTCCGGAACCATACTGCCGCCGGTAGCCCAGGCGATGTGAGTGGCCTGGCTCATCTTGTCGCTTAATCCCTTGGAATCCACATATGCCTTCATGTCCTCTCCCCGAATCAGCGCAGCAAAGGCGGCGCAGGAACTGGGTTCGATAAAAATATCCTCCTCCTGCAAAAGCCCCCGCATCAGATCATACAGCCTTTCATCCCGGATTGTGGCAATACCGGACAAAACCGGCTCCACCACCCGGCCCACAAAAGCCGACGGACGGCCTACGGCCAGACCATCCGCGTCGGTCCTCCCGTCAATTCCGAAATCCTTTACGCTTACGCCGTCGTGAAGGCCGGTGGCCATCCCCAGCATCATGCAGCAGGCATGGGTCGGCTCCGTAAAGAAGCAG
Source organism: uncultured bacterium (assembly GCA_947063875.1). Classification (GTDB taxonomy): domain Bacteria; phylum Bacillota; class Clostridia; order Lachnospirales; family Lachnospiraceae; genus Brotaphodocola. The sequence continues at coordinate 13,317 of CAMSTY010000018.1, read as the reverse complement.
TGCACGTGATCGCCGAATATCTGCTTCACCCCATAGGTAATCCCTCCCGGTGCCCCTCCGATTCCGCAGGGTATATACAAAAACAGCGGGTGGTCCTCATCCACCGGAATCTGCATCTGTTCCAGCTGTGCCTTCAGCCGCTCTCCCGCAACACTGTAACCCATAAACAGAGCCTGGGAATTCTCGTCATCCACAAAGTAGCTCATGGAATCCATATCCGAATTCTTCCGTCCCTCTTCTACCGCCGCACAGTAATCATCGGCATATTCGATCACCCGCACCCCCCTGCTGCGGAGCAGGTCCTTCTTCCACTGCTTGGCATCCGCAGACATATGCACAATCACACAAAATCCCAGCTTTGCGCTCATAATGCCGATACTCATCCCCAGGTTCCCTGTGCTTCCCACCTGGACCGTATAGCGTCCGAAGAATTCCTTAAACTCAGGGTTTGCCAAAATACTGTAATCATCGGAAAGCTTCAGCATACCGGCCTCCAATGCCAGATCTTCCGCATGCTTAAGCACCTCATAGATTCCCCCTCTGGCCTTCACCGAGCCCGATACCGGAAGGTCACTGTCCATCTTTAGCATCAGCCTGCCCTCGATCCGGCTTTTGTAAGTCTTCTCCAGCCACGCCTGCATGGAAGGAATGGCACGCAGTTCCGATTCAATGATCCCATTGGTCTTTTCCAGTTCCGGAAAAACCTTCTTTAAGTACGGTGCAAAACGCAAGAGCCTCTCGCTTGCATCCCGGATCTGTTCCGGATTCACTTCCTTGATCTCTTTGTGCCCCCCGGCCCTCTGACGGCCGTTCAGCCAAAAGGTCTCGTTTAACCGGGCGGCATCTGCCACGGCCGGAATCGTATCGATATATTTCTGCAAATCACTTTTCATTGGTCTGCTCCTTTTTCTTGTTTTTTTGATATTTATTTCACAAGCGTTCTTCCCGCTCCCTCTTCCGGATCGCAGTAAACTCCCGGACAAGCCCCCTGACCTCCGGCCCCAATATCAGCAACGCGATAATGTTAGGAAGAATCAGTACCCCCAGGGCGCAGTCCTGAATAAACCACACCAGATCAATGGTACTCAGGCTTCCAAAAATAATCATCACCGGAAACACGCTGCCGAAGGCAACGGCGGCCAGAGTGGACGCATTGGCATGGGACTGCTCCGCTCCGGTAAGCAGCACGACAAATCCGGTCGTGCTGCAGATAATCATGGTATCGATAAATACCTCCACAATCCCGTAGATCCCCTGCCGCACCGGATGGTCTGCCTGTGCGGAGGAATGGATGACCGCCGCCGACCCCTCCCCCGCCTCATTGGAGTACAAGCCTCTGGCAATCCCGAAACGCATGGCCTCTTTCATGGTCAGTCCAACGGCAGCGCCAGTTCCGGCTTTTATGGTAAATGCCCCCTCAATAATCGATTGCAGTACAGCCGGAAGCCGCGGTATGCGCAACACCAAAACAATCAGGCCGCACAAAACATACATGCCTGCCATAACCGGGACGATTTTTTCCGCCGCATGAACCAGGCGCTGAAAACCGCCGCTGATCACGAAGGTCATGGCCAAAGCCAAAAGAATCCCCGTCGCCCCATGAGGCAGGAAGAATGCTTCCTTTGCCACACCGGAAATGGTATTGGACTGAATCAGCGTGGCGCCGGCATTCTGGATAAACAGCAGCACGGCCACCAAAGCCCCTACCCACTTCATCTTCCACGCATGGGCTATGTAATACATCGGCCCGCCGATCACCTTATGCTCTTTATCATAACTGTGATAGCGCATCCCCAGGGTAATCTCCCCCAGTTTCGTTGCCATGCCCAGGAATGCCGCCACCCACATCCACAAAAGCGCTCCGGGCCCGCCGGCAAGGATCGCTGTGGAGACCCCCACAATATTGCCGCTGCCCACACAGCTGGCAACCGCCGTACAGAGCGCCTGGTAAGAAGAGCACTTTCCCGCGCCGGCCTGCCCTTCCCCCCCTCTCCCTGCTTCCTTTGCAAACCGCCGGATAATATAAGGGAAAAAACGAACCTGCGCAAAACCCGTCATACAGGTATAATAGATGCCAAGGCCCAGCAAGGCAAACAGCATCCAGTCTCCCCACAAGCAGGCCGAGGCCTTTTCAAAAAACAACTCTATCCTGTCCACGGATTCCCCCTTATCCCAGCAAGTTCCTTCCCTCAGCCTCCGGCATTGTAAAGCCCATGATATGTGCCAGGGTAGGAGCGACATCAATCAGACGCACATCCTCTATACGGCCTTTCACAACCCCCCTCGCCGAACAACATAAAGGAAGCCCGCATTTCCGGAAATTCTTCACTGTAGCCATGCTGGGCCTTCTGGGTTGTGCGCGTGCGGCAATAATCCCCGTCCACGTCGTCACGCAGTTCATAACCCTTTTGAGACACCAGCACATAGGCTGCCTGAGGGAATCCGCCCCGCTCCCTCGCCGCCTGATTGTCTAACACCTCCAAAATCCCCATATCCTCAGACCCAGACAGCCGCTCCATCACTGCCTTTAAGGCAGCAGCCGCCTTTTCATCCGCCGGGTCCGCCAGACGGACCTCTGCCGTCCCGCCGGCCCTCTGGCTGAACGCCTTCCAGGAAACCACCTTTCCCTGTCCATCCGTCTCGATCAGGCCGGCCTCCTTCAGCAGCACATTGGGGGAGATATTGTGGGTATTATCCAACGTACCATGATCCGAGACTACACATACCACCAGATGATCCTCCGTAATCCTGCGCGCCTCCTCAATCAGTTCTCCCAGCATCCGGTCAATCTTCTCGAGGCTCTCTGCCGCCTCCCTGCTGTATACCCCATTCTGATGGGCGCTTTCGTCAAAACTGGCAAAATAGGCAGACAGGAAAAACGGCTTTTCCTTCACGATGGGCGCAAGCTTATGCCTCAGCATCCAGAGCGCAGCCTTCCCTCTCTGGGCATCGCCCTGATCCGACAAATCCAACCCTCCTGCATACTGTCCGATCTCCTTCTCCATTTCCAGGACCAACCCCTGGGGCCTGGCCACTGCGTCGATGAACCGGCTGTCCAGCGCAGAGCCGTCCCACCAGAATTCAGGAGCGATATAATCCCCTTTTGCGCCGACGGACGTGGGAAATGCCGTGCTGGCCGAGCAGTAGCCATGCTCCTTTGCCGCCTCCCACAAGGTTTTCACCTTATCGTTGGCAAACCAGTGCCATGCGCCCAGATGCTCCCCGGTAGGATCAAAGATTCCGTTATTCACAATACCGTGGGTTGACGGGTTTGTCCCGGTGATCATGCTCTGATGGCATGGATAGGTAAAGGTGGGGAACGCACTTTTCATTCCCTTTGGCGCAGTCAGTCCGTTCTCCACAAAATAACGGGTAATCGTCGGCAGGCAGATTCCCAGACGTTCCTGCTCAAAGACAAACTCCGGCTTCAGCGCATCCACGGAAATCAAAAGGACACTTGGCTTTTCACATTTGTTTTCGGCTTGTACACTCATCGTTTTCTCCTCCATATTGTGATACATGCTTTATTGTTTTCTGGAAATCACCACCGGTATTCCAGCTTCTTCAAAGGCGGCGATCTGTTCTGCAGCCGCCGAAGAATCCGTAATGATCATCGACACCTGCTCAATCCCGCACATTCGGACAAGAGAGTTCACGCCCAGCTTTGAACTGTCTGCAATCACAATCGTCTCATCGGAGGCTTCCATAAATTTATTCTGTACCACCAGGTCTTCCATCCTCTGATACGTAATCCCCCGGTTTATTGATATTCCACAGGTCGTAAGAAATAAAATGTCAATATTGATACGCGATAGAATTAAGGTAGCCATATCCGAAAAGCAGGCCTTCTCCTCCGGATTATAAATCCCCCCTGTAAGAATCAAGGTAATCCCCTCCGCATCCGCCAGCTCATTGGCAATGCTCAGGGAGTTGGTAACCACGGTAAGCTTGTGGAAACGACTTTTAATCACCCTGGCCAGTTCAAGGGAAGTCGTCCCCGAATCCAGGGCAATCACCTGTCCCTCCAGAATATGGCCGGCAGCCTCCAGCGCCACCTCCTCCTTGCTCAGGGAATGTTCCTTCCTTCTCTGGTCAAAAGAAGTATACACCGTAGCGCCCTCCGGGGAAGAATCCATCCTCATGGCCCCGCCATGTATCCGCTTGAGCATCCCCTGGCCCTCCAGCGCTTCCAGGTCCCGGCGGATCGTCTCCCGTGAGGCAGAAAACAAACCGCACAGTTTTCGTCTACAGCGTATACTGCGGATTAACCTACTTTATCCCCTTCCTGAGCGAAGCCTATGCCATCCCGGCCGTCATGGTCGGCGTATACGGCGTCATCAACCAGTACGGCCTGAAAATGCTGGGCGGCCCTGTCGGCGGCTTTATTACCGACAAGATATTACATTCTGCCACAAAATACTTAAGAATCTGCTTTGTTATCGTGGCCGCCTCCTTGGTCGCCTTCTCCCTCCTGCCGCACCAGCAGCTTGGAGTGATCCTGGGAATGGTCGTCACCCTTACCATCAGCGCGTTTGTATTCAGCATGCGTGCCGTATTCTTCGCCCCTATGGACGAGGTGAACGTCCCCCGCGATATCACCGGCTCTGCCATGTCCATCGGCTCCTTTGTCGGATACCTGCCGGGAGCCTTTATGTACGCCGTCTACGGCGCGATCCTCGATAACTATGAAGGCCTGGCCGGTTATCGGATCGTATTCGTTATCATGGCCGTGTTTGCTGTAATCGGATTCTTTTTAAGTTCCTATATCCTGAAGGTGATTAAGCGGGAAAAGGCGCAGAAGGCGTAATTGATTTTCCAGTCAGAAGCTTTTTTGAATTTTTTCCAATACATAACAAAAACCAGAGAGGCTGATCTTTTGCAGAGATACAGCCTCTCTGGTTTTTACAAATTCATACTGCACCCATCCCCCTCTTATGCCCGCAATTCCTCATTCGCCTTTTCCACATTCATCCTGGTCAGGATCAGCATAATCAGGAAATTGAAAACGAACGGCAGCCAAAGATACATGATATGGAGCATGTTGATGCAGGAATCCGTCTGCTCTGCTGCGCCTCCTACATAGCCGCTGTATGCCAGCAGCCAGCCTGCAATCGCAGTTCCGATCCCCCCACCCAGCTTCGTTCCCAGGGATGTACAGGAATACATGGTGCCGTCTACCCGTTTGCCCGTCTTTAAAAACGTGTATTCCGAGCAGGTCGCAATCAGGGCATTCATATCTCCCTGAAGCGGACTCATCCCGATCGCCGCAAGCGCGGTGCACAAAAGCATCAGCGGAACACTTCCCATATAGCCGGCAATTACCACTCCGAGGCGTCCGGCTGTCCCTAACAGATAGCCATATAAGTTCAGCCTGTACATGCCCTTCCATCTGGCAACCAGTGCCGGTGTAAACAGCAGGCCGATGATCATGGGAATGTTAATCGCCCATGAAAACACCCCGAGAAGATTGGCATTTTTCAGTACATAAGTCATAAAATAGATTCCCATATTCAGTGTTGCCGAATAAATCTGCATCAGGATATACGAAGCACAAATCATCAGATAGTACTTATTGCCAGCCAGCAGGCGAAACGCCTCCGCCAAATGGTATGTTTCTTCCTTCTCCTGGCTGTCCCGGCTGCCTTCCCCATCTGCCAGTTCCTCCGGGGGCAGTTCCTTTACAGACCATACCGATAATGAATTTGAAATCACGCCGACAATTGCATAGAGAATGGCAACCGCCCTCCAGGCGCTTGCGCCTCCGCCAAAATAGGCCACGCATCCCACCGTAATGGTCTGAATCAGCATGCTGGTGCCAAAGGCAAACATAAAACGGATCGACCCCATCTGCACACGCTCATGGTTATTCTTCGTAACCAAGGCAGTCAGTGCCGAGTAAGCGATATTATTCGCCGTGTAAAAACCGGCATTCAGAAGCGTATAAGCGATAAAAAACCATGCGTACTGCGCAAATTCACTGATGCCGGCGGGAATCACAAAGATCGCCACCAGGCAGACCGCACACCCGAAGTAGCCATAAAGCATCCACGGACGCGCCTTCCCCATCCTGCTGTGAGTCCTGTCAATCATGGCGCCGAAGAAAACGTCACTGATCCCGTCAAAAAGCTTGGAAACCGCGATCAGGGTCCCGACAATCCCTGCATTCAGCCCGACGGTATCCGTCAAAAATATCATGACAAAGGCTGACAAAAGCGCATATACCACGTTGCCGGCAATATCACCGGAGCCATAACCAATCTTATTGTACCATTTTAAATACGTTTTTTCCTTCATACTTCTCCCCCTTATGTATCCTTTCTCACATGTTCCGGTTTCAAATGCAGCGAAAAGGTAAAAGATTCCTCTGCCAGCCTGTATCTTTCCTGCAGCCTTGGGCCGCAGCTGTTGGAGCCGATCCCATTTTGCCTGAAATCAAGGTTCCAAACCGTGCTGCTACAGGGAACCAGTTCAAAATTATGCTTCTTCTTTGCCAGTTCCTCCTGGGTATACACGGAAGCATTAAAGGAAAACGGCTTCTCGCCATATGCCTTCATGGTACGTCCCGCGCCGCTGACAACAACGTAGTCGCAATCGTGATGGCTGCCGTTCTCCTGCGGCCTTAAATAATCCTCATGGAGGCCGGCTACCGGCGAAGAAAAAATCCCATGGCTCGCCGCCCTGCGCTTATCCACATAGCTTTCCTGCGGCCCCAGGCCGAAATAGGTCACCTGATCCATTTCCCCCGGAAGGAACAGGCGAAGTCCGAACCTTGGCAGTTCCGGAAAATCCGGATTTCTTGTAACTTCCATCCTCACGGAAATCTGCCCCGAATTATCGATATGCCAGACCGTGTCGATATCCATCATCCTCTGTACGGTTACTGCCGTCATCGCCATTTTGCTGTGAATCTCCAGATATTTTGCGGTCAGGGTATAATCTGTCACATACGCCCTGGAGGCTGCCCGGTCATACATGGCCTTTTTCCATTCCGCCTTGATATACATATCGTTGTCCGTAGGCGCCCTCCAGACATTCAGTTCCATCGGCCGGTCAAGGAATTCCTCTCCCCCTTCCGTCAGCCGGTCAAAGACGCCGTACAGCTTATTGTAAACGTAGGTAAAACTGCCGCCCTCCACCATCAGCTGCCTCGGCGTCTCCGATACCTTCAGCTGCGGCAGGCTCTGGCTGGCTGCAGCTGACTCATCCTGCCACATAAGGCCAGTCTGATTGCGCGGGTCCTGATTTGCCAGGGCAATCTCATCAAACCCCAGCATATGCCCCTGCCTGCGGAAGGCATCTGCCTTTTTCAGCGTATAGCAAATCTTCAGATACCCCCTGCCCCGCTCCAAAACCTCCACGGGAAGAAAAAGCTGCGCCTCTTTGCCCGGAGGGATCGCCGGTATGCTGCCCTCATCCACTCTCCCTGCCGCTGTCACCTTGCCGTCCGCGCTCACCTCATAGAAGATGTCCAGGTAATCCTTCAGATCCACAAAATTCATTTCATTTTTCAGCACAAGAATCCCGGAGTCCTGATCATACGAGCAGACTCTTGCCGGCCTGTGGACGTTTTTATATTCGAGCAGTCCCGTGTGAGGGGTCCTGTCCGGATATACCAGCCCGTCCATGCAGAAATTCCCGTCCTCTGGATATTCTCCGTGGTCGCCGCCGTAAAAATACAGGTCCCTGCCTTCTGCATTCTTCCCCTTATAGATGGCATGGTCGCACCACTCCCATACAAATCCTCCGCAGATACAGTCATATTTTTCAATCAGTTCAAAATAATCCTCATAGTCTCCCGCGCCATTTCCCATGGAATGACAATATTCGCACATAATATACGGCTTATCCGGATTCGATTCCACATAGCCAAGGACCTCTGTAAAGTCCGGATACATCCGGCTGTAAAGATCAAGATTGCTGTAATCATATTTTCTGCGGCGCCCCCGGTAATATGCGCTTTCGTAGTGCGTCAGCCTGCCCGGGTCATATTGCTTTGTCCACGCCAGGGCCTTCTCAAAAGTGCAGCCATAGCCGCACTCATTCCCCATGGACCAGATGATGACACAGGGACGGTTCTTATCCCGCTCCACAAGCTTTCTGACCCGGTCAAGCGTAGCCTCATCAAATTCCGGGTTATCCGAGATCAGTTCGTTCCATCTGCCGGCCCGCTCCGCATCCGTGTCCTCGGAATAACACAGCATCCATGGCCCGTGGCTCTCGTTGTCGGCCTCGTCTATGACAAAGAACCCATATCTGTCACACATTTGATAAAACATCGGCGGATTGGGATAATGGCTGGTACGGATGGCATTGAAGTTGTACTGCTTCATCATTTCCAGATCCTTTTTCATCTGCTCCACACTCATCACAAATCCTCTCACCGGATCGGAATCGTGCCGGTTCACGCCCCGGAATTTCACCGGCGAACCATTAAGATACACCACATTTCCCTTTACACAGATCTCACGGATGCCGACCTTCTCCGTGATCACCTCATTCTCCGTTTCCAGGACCAGGGTATACAGATACGGCTGCTCGCTGTTCCACAGCCTGGGTTCCCTGACGGAAAACCCGCTATCCCCTTTATAGACAAAATCAACAACCAGTTTCCCCTGCTCATCAAAGACAGAGGCTTTCACCGGAATCACTTCATCCAGATATTTGGTCCGGATGCTCACAAACGCCTCGCCCTCTCCGATCCTGGTCTGAATGAAATAGTCATAGATGCATTGCTTTGGCCGCTTCATCAGATATACATCCCGGAAAATGCCGCTCATGCGGAATTTATCCTGATCCTCCAGATAGCTGCCGTCACACCATTTTAAGACCAGTACCGCAAGACGGTTCTCCCCTTCTTTGATGTGTCTGGTCACATCAAATTCGCTGAGTGCATGAGAAACCTGGCTATACCCGACATACTCCCCGTTCAGCCACACATAAAAGCAGGAATCCACTCCCTCAAACTCGAGAAATACCTTTGGTGCCTCCTCCTCCCTCTGATAGGAAAACGAGCAGATATAAGCTCCGCACGGATTGTCCTGCGGCACATAAGGGGGGTCCACCGGAAACGGATACCGGAAATTCGTGTACTGGTGATTATCATAGCCATAATTCTGCCAGACGCCAGGAACCGGGACCACTTCAAAATCCTGTGTGTCAAAACCCGGACTATAGAACGGTTCCCTGAGTTGATAGATGCTGTCGTAATATTTAAACTCCCATTGGCCATTCAACATCTGAATGCGGTCAGAAAGTTCCCTTTGTTCCTCAAGGCCATCCATCCTGGCTGATGCCGGCACGTAATACGAACGGTCCGGCATGGTATTCTCATGCAGTATATGCAGATCCTCGTAATAGCGTGGTACGATCATGGCAGTTTCCTCCTTCATATACATTATTTTTGACTATACTGCAGCGTTTCGTCAATGTTTGCAAATCCCATTGTTTCCCCACACAGGCCTTGTGTTTGCCTGTATTATAAGATAATTTACCTTATTTTTACATAAAGCAGAATAGACAAAACATGCACAAAATGATACAATAAAAGTCAGGAACCTTTATGGTTTTTATCCGCTTGACGGGGAGGTCGGATTCTATGTATACGGACAATGCGTACTGGCACAATTCACACAGGGATTTCAAGGACAAAAAGCATCCCCTTTTTGTAGGGAGCGCCGGCGTCTATCACTTGTTCACCCGGCCGAGGCTTCCTACGCACAGGCCCAGGGGACGCCTTGACTACCAGCTGCTTTATGTCGCCTCCGGCAAGGCGCATTTCTATTTCCATGGGAAAGAGGAGATTGTAACCGCCGGCAATATGGTTCTCTACCGCCCGAAAGAGGAACAACGCTACTACTATTACGGCGTTGACCATACGGAGGTGTATTGGGTTCATTTTACGGGAAATAATGTGAAAAACATCTTAAGAAAATATCGCATCTCAGACAATGCGCATGTGATTCATACTGGAACTTCCTTAGATTATAAAAAGATTTATCTGCACATGATTCAGGAGTTGAAGCTTACCAAACCTCATTACGAGGAGGTTCTTGTCCACTACCTGGAACTTCTCTTCGTCCTGATCAGCCGGCTTCAGGAAAAAACCCCCAGAAGCAAAACGGTCTTTCTCATTGATGAAATGGATCTGGCCGTCTCCTATTTCCACTCCCATTACAATCATTTGATTAACATTGAGGAGTATGCCAGAAGCCGCGGCATGAGCGTCAGCTGGTTTATCCGGAATTTCAAGGATTATACTGGTTCCACGCCCGCGCAGTATCTCCTCTCCCTCCGGATCTCCAATGCCCAAAGCCTGTTGGAATCCACCTCCTACAATATCACGGAGATCGCCGAGATCGTCGGTTACCAGAATCCGCTGTACTTCAGCCGCCTGTTCAAAAAGCAATGCGGGGTCGCCCCCAGGGAGTTTCGCAGGCAGCTGCAGGAGGGTTGACCGGCGGCCGGACGGCCGCACCAGACGTTGACCTTTTTTTGCTGATCCTGCATTTTTTTGATCAGGCCAGTACAGTACTTCTTTTTTCAAAAGAAACCCCGTCATGAAACGTTTCAAACGCCGTCTCTCTTTTCGTATTCCTGGCCCCCCCCTGGGCTTCCCCCGCAGTTTTCCCCTCATCATAGGCTATATCATGCGGAAATATAAGTACTTTGGCTCCCATAGAAGCAACCCCTTTCCTGAGAATTCCACATCTGATAAAATACCATTCAATAGTAATGACTTTCATCGACATTGTTACACTATTTGAGGCAATAAAAAATCCACTCGGTCGTTTGTACCAAGTGGATTCGTCTTTTAGCTGTTTTTTTCGGCAATTCTTAGGCATGATTTCTGGTGCTTTTGCGTTTTACTTTCACAGAACATAACTTTGATATTGTTCTCTATTTTGAAAAAAGATTGATATATTTCTGCTTCTAAAACTTCCTCCACACCATCCGATCCACAATGCCCGTATACGACTGAATAATCTTTACCACTTTCAAACTAACATTTTCATCAATATAATCCGGCACTGGATTTCCAATATCTCCTTCGTGGTTCATAGCTACTGCAATATCAACCGCCTGCAGCAAGCTTCTCTCGTCAATGCCCGCTAACACAAAACAGCCTTTATCAAGCGCCTCCGGTCGTTCTGTAGAAGTACGTATGCAGACTGCCGGGAACGAACTCCCTACGCTTATAAAAAAGCTGCTCTCCTCCGGAAGCGTCCCTGAATCGGACACAACAACATAGGCATTCATCTGGAGACAATTATAGTCGTGAAATCCTAACGGCTCATGTGCAATAATATTAGGGCCTAACCGGAAGGCACTGTTTTCCAACCGCTTTTTAGAACGCGGATGGCAAGAATATAATATAGGTATTTTATATTTCTCTGCCATAGCATTAATCCCGTTAAACAGAGCAAGAAAGTTCTTTTCCGTATCTATATTCTCCTCCCGATGTGCAGAAAGAAGAATATACCTCCCCGGCTTTATCTCCATTCCGATTTCTTCCGACAAACGCCGATGTATGTCCGAATTAAGAATAGAGGAAAAGTTCTTTTTAAGCACTTCCGCCATAGGGCTTCCCGTTACATACGTCCTCTCTTTCGGAAGTCCACACTCTGCCAGATAAGCTCTTGCGTGTTCTGAATACGCTAAATTTACATCTGAAATAATATCTACAATGCGGCGGTTGGTTTCTTCCGGCAGACATTCATCTTTGCAGCGATTTCCAGCTTCCATATGAAAGATTGGTATATGCAGACGCTTTGCGCTGATTGCAGAAAGACAGGAATTGGTATCACCGAGAACCAGAAGGGCATCCGGGCAAATATCTTTCATCAACTTATAAGATGCGGCAATGATATTTCCCATTGTAGATCCCAAATCATCTCCCACTGCATTCAGATATACCTCCGGAACTGCGAGATTAAAATCCTTGAAAAAAATACCATTCAGGCAGTAATCATAGTTTTGTCCTGTATGGCAAAGTATGGTATCAAAATAGATCCTGCACTTTTTAATAACTTCAGACAATCGTATAATTTCCGGTCTTGTCCCGACAATAATCAGGAGTTTTAATTTTCCGTTGTTCTGCCATTTGACAGAACTAAATTCATATTCTTTCATTCTACTTCCTCATAAAATGTATCAGGGTATTCCTTCTCTTTATTACCAACTAAACGTAGCGTCCCTGTGTCTATGCCTTCCGGGTTCTCCGTGACATCACACATAACTAATACAGGTACGCCATAAGACGGACACTCTTCAATTTAATTAATGAAATTCTTAATTACGGATAATGCAGTAACAGCCAAAAGCTTGTCAGTTATTATATTGCTGCCAAGAAGTTTTTCAACATTATTGCGAATGGTTTTGTCAATATCCGCATATGTTCTGTTTTCTTCTATATAAGTATCGATGTATTGATGAAAATGAGGGTTGTGTCGATACCAGTATTCAAAGTCATTCATGCCAACAGGCCTATCAATATTTAGTATACTTCTTAAGGCCTTTTTGCATCTTCTCTTCCAAGTAATATAAGTCTCCATCCCTGGAAGAATACTATTCTTTATGGATATACCTGTTTCTCCATAATTTATATCGGCAGCATTCGGAAAATATTTTATCATCCATTTTCTTAACAAATGACCATGTACCCTATCCTGCCATGGCGCCGAATGATATGCTTTAAGAAATTCAAGATCCCCAAATGGAGTACCAACTTCTAAAAAGTTTTGCCTTATAAAATAAGATGTCATTCCGAATAGCATACCTCTCTGATAAAACCAAAAGTGCTCATTTATATTATTTTCAAAGTACTGGCATGCATTCGATTTTACCGGAAATTCTTTATACGGCACTAGCGTATTAGAAACTCTATATTTCTTCATTGTCAAATCAATCGGTGCTCCAGGATACGATGTAACCATGCTTCCATCATGAACATCTCCCAATAATCCTGTGATTTCCAACCCGAAAAGTTCTCTGTCCAATGCCTCGAGCATTACTTTTCCACCAGTAATACCATAATAAATTGTACAGCCATTTGTCATAAGTACATTTTCATCAACATGCATCAGACTATCCGCATTATCAATTGATAGATATATATAGCTGTATCCAATCTTATTTGCAATATGCTGCGAAGTAACAGCGTCGCCGCTGCCAGACTGCGCATAACAGTCAAGCATTACATCTTCAGCATTACATTCCTTTGCAGTGTAACAAATCATGCGGCTATCACCTCCACTGCTGATATCCAGCAGTGTTTTATATCCATATTCTTTGTTCTTTTTTAATATTTTTTCAACAGCT
>CAMSTY010000017.1 GCA_947063875.1 uncultured bacterium | reverse complement strand
TCCTTATCTATATACATTAATGACTGCAAAAGCCTTTTCCTGTATTTTTTGATAACTTTAAAAGCGCCAGATACAGCAGTTCAACCGCTATATCTGACACTTCTCAACAGATTTTCCTCTTATTCCGGATATCCTAATCCCGAAAGCCAGTTCTCTATCCCAGCCGCTGCCTGGTTCATGTCGTTCCGCGAAACGGTGTATCCGTCGGTAACCACATCCGCTCCCGGCTGCAGATCCTGGATTGTTTCTATGGTCCTGGAAAACCGGCTTCCGCCATGGCTGTTAAAAGGAATCACCTTTTTCCCGTCAAGATCATATTCCTCCAGAAATGTATAAAGAGGCATGGGCATATCCCCCCACCAGTTAGGGAACCCCAAAAATATTACTTCATAACGGTCCATATCCTCCACATGAGACGCCAGTTCCGGGCGGGCCGCCTCATCCTGCTCCTGGGCTGCCTGGTCTACCAGCGGCTCATGAGTTCCCGGATACTCCTGAACTGTTTTTATTTCAAACAATTCTCCGCCGGTTCTTTTGCTGATCTGCTCTGCCATATATTCCATGTTTCCATAAACCCTTCCGTCCACCACATAACGGCTGGCTCCTGCCTCCGTATCGCTTCCATCCGTCTCCGGAACTGTGAAATAAGCAATCAGGATGGAACTGTCATTGGTTGTTGGCTCTCCGCTCCCTGAATTCATTGTCTCCTCAGTTGTTGTCCCTCCACTTGCTGTCTCTCCGCTCACTGCCTCTTCAATCTTTATTTCCTCATTTGTCTCCCTGTTCCCGTTCTCCTGCTGGCCTTCAGCAGTTTCCTTTGCTGTCTCCTCTGCAGCTGCCGAACTGACAACGCTTCCCGAACTGCCACAGCCGGTTAAGGACAGGGTAAAGCAATATAAAACTGCGGCAGACAATACAGCCAATCTTCTTTTTTTCATCTTTTCACCATACCTTTCTCAAGCATAAACAAATTGTGAAAGCCACCTTATCATACTTGTTTAATTCAGATTCAGTCCTTCCACCCATCTTCTCAAATTCGCCGCATCTCCGGCTACGCTTCCTCTGGACACCGTATATCCGTTTCTCATTACATTCGCTCCTGGCTCCAGACCTGCAACCACACTGATCGTCCCGGAGAAGCCGCTTCCCCCATGGCTGGAGAAGGGGATTACCGTCTTCCCACTGAGGTCATATTCATCAAAGAAGGAGTACATAGCCATGGGCATCTCTCCCCACCAGATGGGATATCCTACAAAAATCACATCATAATCCTCAAGATTATCAATATGGGTGGATAACTCCGGACGGTAGTCCGCATCCAGTTCCCGGGCCGCCTGGTTCACCAGGGGTTCATGAAGTCCCGGATAGGTCTGTACCGTATCAATCTCAAACAGTCTGCCCCCTGTGGCCTGGGCAATCGTATTGGCCATATATTCCATGTTTCCCTGAACCTGGCCATTCACCGCCACCCGGCTGGCTCCCGCATCCGTATTGGTTCCGTCTGTCTCCGGCAAGGTATAGTAAGCAACCAGAATTCTGGAATTGCCCTGGGTTTCGCCTCCGTTCTGGGAAGCATCCTGAGTCTGGGAATTCACAGACTGGGTTTGAACAACCCCGTTTACTGTCCATGCCCCATCGGCATTGACCACATAGCCGTCGGGAGTGGTAGTGTTCGCATACATCCAGCCATTGCTGTCAAAGGCATAACACTCTGCAATCCCATCCTGGTTTCCATCCAGCCATCTCCATTCACTCACCGCGTAGGTGCCGTCCTCATCATCGTACCACCACCGGTTCCCATTGGTTCCCTCTCCGGTTCTCCAGACACCAGCCAAGGCTGTTGTTGCCATGGCAAGGGTCATCATGATTGCTGCCGGTACTAATATTTTTTTTTCATTGTGTTTCCTCCTGATCTTATCTATTTACTTTTTTATCACATGAACAGGGATTCCCTGGCTCATTTCATTTAAGGCAAATCTGCCGTCCAGTCCTTCTGTCAGATAAATCTGGTTGTCCTCTGTGACCAGGATCATCTCGATCCCCTCATGGGTTCTCCAGTAGGCTTCCGCCTTCTCAAGTCCCATGACAAACACAGCCGTGGAAAGGGCGTCACACCGTTTTCCCTCCGTCCCCACAATCGTTGCCGAGATAATCCCACTGTCAGCCGGGCAGCCTGTTTCCGGATTCAGGATATGCCAGTAGACCGTTCCGTCCTCACCGGTAAAATACCGTTCATAACCGCCGGATGTAATGATATGGCAATCCCCGGCTTCCAGGACTCCTATGGTTCCCTCTCCGTAGGGACTGCGGATACCTGTCCGCCATGGTTTGCCATCAGGGGCATTCCCGATCAGGGCCACATTTCCTCCCAGATTCACAATCCCGGAAGTGATTCCATATTTCTTCATCGTCTCCACCACCAAATCCCCGGTATACCCTTTGGCAATAGCTCCAAAATCAATTTCCATCTGCTCCGGCAGGGTGACGGTTCCCTCCTCTATCTGCAGCTTCTGAAAATCGGTATGCTCCAGCAGCCTCTGCAGTTTTTGTTTGTCCGGAATCTGATATTCTCTTGTGGTAAATCCCCAGGCTTTCACAATCGGATACAGGGCCGGATTCAACGCGCCTTCCGTCTCCCGCTCCATCTCCAGGGCAAAAGAAATCAGTTCTGCCGTTTCTTTACTGACCTTCACGGGACTTCCCTGGTGATGATTCAGTTCATAGACCTGGCTTCCTTCTCTTGTTACAGACCACAAAGCCTCCAGGCTATTGATCTGATCCACCGATTTTTTTACAGCTTCTTCTTTATGATCTCCATATATTTCCATGGAAATCACGGTGTCCATAGCCAAAAATGTCTGGGATTCGGGGGAATCCTGTACCAGCGCCTCCCCCACGGCTTTCCTAGCGGAATTTTCCGGTTCGCGCAAGGTCTGCATTCCCGGAACTGTTATATTTCCCAGCCAAGTCATCCCTGTCCCTGCAAGAATGAGAATGGCCGCCATGGTGAGAATCCTCTCTTTCCAGATCCCTTTTCCGCCCTTCATCGGCTACTCCTCCTGTTTTCTGACCAGATAAGTCAGCCAGACCGCGTTGTCCTTTAGCGCCTGCACCTCTTTCAGCCGAAATCCCACCATCACATCCTTTGGCAAAAAAACGGCCCGTTCAAACACGGATGCCTGCTTTGTCTCCCCGTCTGCAGCCGGAGCTAGCACAAGACTTAACTCGTCCACAGCTCCCGCCTGCAGAAAAGACCAGTTTACAATACCGCCGCCACAGATAATCAGCGTCTTAATTCCAAAAAGCCGATACAGCTTTTCTTCTGCCAGCTTACAGTCCAGAGCCTCATTTCCTGCAAGAATATAAGAAACCTTCTGTTTTCTCAGATAAACCCGGTAAGCTGTGGAGGTCTGCTCTGTCAGAATTTCAATCACATGGGCATCATTTCCTCTTATGGAAAACCTCCCAGACTTCCATCCGATCTCTCCTTCTGTATCCACGGAAACGTAATACAAAAGGGACCGGTTATCCGCCACATAATCCCCTGGCGGTACAAAGCTGTTCTCCCCTGGCAGTTCCGGCTTCTTGTGTCCGGTAAACTCTTTCGTGGTGGTTGTCCCATACAGCCAGGCGTTTCCCTTCATCTCCTGACGGAGCCTCCCATACTCAGAAGCTGCTGTCAGAACTCCTCCGTCACCCATGAACGGCCCTGATATTTTCCCGTTTAATGAACTTAATATATGACAAATGGTATAAGGTCTGTCCACTTTTTTCTCCTTTTTTCTGTCATTCCGGCCTGTTATCTTCTTTGTTATCTTCTTTGTTATCTTCTTTGTTATCTTCTTTGTTATTTTTTCTGCTATGTTCTCTGTTATCTTCTCTGTTTCTAAGTTTCATGTTCCTGCCTTCAGACAAATCCCTGACGTCTGATGCTCCTAATTATAAATGATTTCCTGTCCACACAGAAGTTTCCATTGGTTTCCCAGTATAAACGGAAAAGTATTAAGTCATTCGGTAATATCCATAACCGTTCCGGAACGGGATTTTGACAGAATCCAATTTTGCACCCGCTCCTCTTCCAATACTATATTTCCCCCTCCATGGTAATGGTAGATTCCCTGGCTGTTAAAATAGGAATCCTCCAAAATCTCCAGCTTCAGAAGTTCCCCGATCTGTTCCCTGCTCCATCCTGCCTGCCCATAAGCTTTATAAAGTCCTTCATATGCCTCTCTCGCCTTTTGCGAGCCATAATACTCATCATTTTCCGCCATAAATATATATACGGCGACTCCACTTTCTGCCACTGTATCAAAAGTCCCGTCCCACTGGGACGCTCCATGAAGATAAGCAGCAAACAAATCCGGACGCATGGATATCGCTCTGGACATGGTCTCCCCTCCTGCGGAATAGCCGACTCCATAAACCCTTGCGCGGTCTACAGAAAAATTCTCCAGCATGTACTCTGTCAGTTCAATTACCTGCCTTGCCGATTTCTCCCCCCAGTCTGTCAGCTGGGCGGAAACCACAATCAGATCTTCCTCTCTTTCGGTCCATACAAGGGTGCCTCTCCAATCCAGGTTCTTCCCAGAGGAAGGTTCTCCAAACCACATGGCATCATAGCCTGGCATCGCCACCATCAGCGGATAATTCCTGCTCTCATCATAACCAGGAGGAAGATAGTAGCTGTAATGGATCTCCCCATCCGCCCCGTCCAGAATCTGTCCGGTAATAAATCCATTTGCTTGTTCCTCTGATTCTGCCTGAATCCGGATTGCTGCCTGGGTCCTGGCCAACCCGGAAGCCGGCCTCCGGACACAACTTGCCAGGGCCAGCGCCGCCAAAAAAATACCGGTTCCTAATACTATATGATGTCTGCAAATCATTGATTTTTCCTCTTTTGTCAGGCTGCCCTGCCGTTTAATTTATGCAGGGTGGCATAATACATGATCAGTGATATGGGCAGCATAATCAGTTCCGTCACCAGCTGCGTCCAGATCATGCCGTAAAGTCCAATTGCCAGATTCATCACCACTAAAAGGGGGATATTCACCAGTCCCTGCCGGCAGGAAGTCAGAACCGCAGAAGGAGCTCCCTTTCCCATGGCCTGCAAGGTATAACAGATCAGTCCGTTCACGGCTGTAAAAGGTACCGCAAGACTGGCAATCCGCAAAAATTCCGCTCCCTGCATACTGGTCCGGGCCTCCGGAATAAACAGATATAAAATCTGCGGCGCAAACCCCCAAAAAAGAGCCACGGTACATGCGGAAAATATCATGGCTGCTTTCCATGAAAAAAGGGAAATATCCCTCATTCGCCTGTAATTTCCGGAAGCAAAGTTATAACCAACCAAAGGCATGAAACCCTGGCAAAGGCCCATGCTTACCCCTAAGGGAAAGCTGTCAATCTTTTTTACAATTCCATATGCTGCCACCGGAATATCTCCATAACCGGAAGCCAGTTTCACGATTACCATATTCGACGCACTGGCAAGGGTCGTAGCCAAAGCAGACGCCAGTCCCACGGAACAAACCGGCCCCATAAACCGGAATGTAAAATGCCTGGGAAGCAGGGATACCGCGGTCTTTCTGCCAAGCCGCAGGAAAGCGGCAGCAAAAAATAATACGGAAACCATATTAGAGACAACGGTTGCAAGGGCGGCTCCCTGAATCCCCATATCAAACAAAAAAATAAGGATCGGGTCCAGAATCATGTTCAGGATTCCTCCCAGCATCATACCGGCGCTGGCCTGTTTGGCATGCCCTTCGCTTCGCAGCAAATGGGCCAGCGTCAGACTCAGCATTGTGGGAATCCCTCCAAGCACCACTACCAGGAACAGATATTGTTCTCCATAAAGAAATGTCTCCTCACTGGCTCCCAAAAACTCTAAAATTGGCCTCCGGGCTACATAGGTAGCCGCAGAAAAACCCAGGGTGACAGCCGCTCCCCCATACAGGCTGAACGCAGACACATATCTGGCGTCCTCATGATCACCTGCCCCCAGCATTCGGGAGATCAGGCTGCTTCCGCCGATACCAAACAGATTTCCCAATGCCGTGATCAGATTGAACCAGGGATAAACCAGGGAAACGGCTGCCACCATATAAGGATTGCTCAACTGCCCGATAAAAAATGTATCAGCCAGATTGTAGATCATGGTTACAATCTGGCTGATGATCGTAGGGATTGCCAAAATCGTAACCGCCCTCGGTACCGGAATCTCCTCAAACAGTTCCCTTTCTGACAATTCCCTTTTCTTCAGCACGGAAATCGCCTCATTTTTTGGCCCAGCTTTTCTGCCTCATCCTGGGTTGTTGCCATTCCCAGGTATTCCATGCCATATAATTTTGCAAAACGGCTCATGGTATATTCTGCCTTTTCCAGCATCCAGCCTTCCGGGGCTGCCCCCTGGAAAAGAAACATCAGTTTCTTCCCCTGAAGGGCCCCCTGCCTGACCGGGCCATAAAAACGGTCAAGCAGATTGCGGAGCGCTCCGCTCATGCTGTGCCAATATACGGGGGAACCGATTACAATCTGATCCGCCTCTTTCATCTTTGACAGCACCATCTCAAACTGATCATCCTCAAATGTCTGGCCATAGCTGTAGACCTTATAATCTACAAGAGCAAGGGTTTCATAAGAATCATTGTCAAACGCTGCTTTTGCAAGAGCCACGGTATTTCCTGCTTTATTGGGACTGCCGTTTATAAATAGATTTTTCATTATTTCACCATTCCCCTCCATCTGTTAATATTCATAATCCGGTGCCAGCAAAGACATCAGCTTATCATCGTGGTGATAAACCACCTCCTGCACCGTGTCAAATATCATGGTAGCGCCACTGTCCCGGGTATAGGCCGGCCACTCCATCCCTTCTGTTGACGGGTCTCCTGTCCTGGCAAAATTGATCCATGCCTGGCTCATGGCATCCTCAATCCGCCTTGCTTCTTCTCCGCCGCCAATCCTCATCACCGCTTTGTCGATATTATTAAATACAAAGGGGATTTCCGCTGTGTGATAGGCCATATTCGTACCAGGCAGGACCGGAGATTCCCAGTTAAACATATACGCATATACAGGAGCGCCGCCCTGGTCTGCCTTATGGGACATGATCTTTAACATGGGCAGACGGATAACCGTGGAATCCACATACAAGGCATCTGCCGCCGTTCTGTGCGGATAGGCCTCCAGAAATGCCTCTGTGATCTCCTCCGCCTGGTCCGCGTACTTTTCCTCCAGCCGTGCCTG
Source organism: uncultured bacterium (assembly GCA_947063875.1). Classification (GTDB taxonomy): domain Bacteria; phylum Bacillota; class Clostridia; order Lachnospirales; family Lachnospiraceae; genus Brotaphodocola. The sequence goes on along the minus strand of CAMSTY010000017.1, from coordinate 50,021 downwards.
GATCTCCTCCTCACTCCAGGTATGCTTGTTGTCATACTGGGCCTGAGCCTGATTCATGATCAGATCCATGGTCTCCCACTCATTTAAGTTAGAACCAATCAGAAGGGGTATCTCCCTCCCTGCCTCAGCAAAGGATTCTTCTGTCACCGGGTCTGTGGGAAGGAACTCACCATCCACCACCGGCTCCCAGGACAGGGAATATCCGGAACCCAGGGCCGCCGGGATCTGAAATTCTTCTCCGGTCTGGATCAGCGCCTCATCGGATGCGGCAGTCAGTTCCTCATAGGAAATGCTCTGTAAGTCTTCGATCCGGTCTTCGGTGATTCCCAGCTTCTCCAGGGTAAGTTCCGTCACCCGCTCACTGGCCTCCCAGGGCATAAAGACAACCCCCATGGTCTCTGTGGCTCCACTCTCCACAATCCCCTTGTGGAACAACCCCTTGGCATCAGGGGAAGTCATCAGAGCCAGCACCTTGGCGCCTCCGCCGGACTCACCGAATACGGTCACGTTTTCCGGATCTCCGCCAAACTGTTCGATATTGTCCTGAACCCACTCCAGGGCATGAATAATGTCTGTGATTCCCACATTTCCGGAATTTTTGTATTTCTCGTCATAGCGTTCCAGGTTCAGATGTCCCAGCACATTGAGACGGTGGTTGACAGAAACCACCACCACATCTCCCTTGCTGCTTAAATTCTCCCCGTCATAGGCTTCCTGCTCAATGGAAGAACCCGTGGAGAATCCGCCTCCATGAAGCCATACCATGACCGGACGCTTCTCTCCGTCATGGATCCCCGGAGTCCAGACATTTAAGTTCTGGCAGTTATTGTCCATAAAATCGCCTCCCCGTATGGAACCCTGGAAAACCTGGGGAGAAATTGCCCCGTAATCAAAAGCCATCCTTACGCCTTCCCATGGCTCTGTCTCATGAGCCTCTGTGAAACGCTCCTCTGCCTGGGCGTAGGGAATCCCGTGATAGGTATAGATTCCGTTACTGATATAACCCTGAAGCTTTCCTGCTTTCGTATCCACCACGGCAATATCCGGCCCGGCCTCCACAGTGCCGCCTTTCACTGCCTTGCCATCCCCGGCTGCTTCTGCCGTGGTATTCTCACGGTTATCACTTTCCTGGGTTTTTTCTTCCCCTTCCGGTGCCCCCGGCTCTGTCTGGGCCTCCGTCTGAGCCGGTGCAGGGGATGTTCCCTGGGAAGAGCAGCCTGTCATTGTCAGGGCTGCTGCCAGAATCATTCCCATGCCTGATACTGCTGCTTTCTTGTTAAACATAACTCTATCCTCCTACATCTTGTTTTTTGTTTTACTCTTCTGTCTTCTCTGTTGGAAGCTGACCGTACTCCTCCTCGGAAATCCGGTCAAACCATTCCAGTCCTGTAAGTTCCGGATTGGTGTTCACCGCGATATGGGCAAATTCCGTGTCTGCGCTGCCGCCATGCCAATGCTTTACTCCTGGCGGGCACAGCGCCACATCCCCGGGATACAAAACTTCCACCTCTCCGCCCTCTACCTGATGATAACCGATCCCATCAGTGGCGATCAGGATCTGGCCTCCCTCATGGGTATGCCAGTTGTTGATAACTCCCGGTTCAAACACCACATAATGAAGCCCCGGGGCATCTGCCACATTGTCATCACCGATAATGGAAGATACGTAGGCCGGGCCGCTGAAGGTGTCGCTGATTAACGGCTCCTCTGCCTTCTGGAACATAAAGAGATTATCATCGGTAACCACGCGCCCCGCATAGTCCTCTGTCTCCAGATCCTCATAGTACTCATCCGTCACCGGTTCCTCCGCCTCTGCACCCTCCGGTGCCGTATAATGGGAATCATATATCACAATCTGAGAAAACCAGCTGTCCGGCGTCGCTCCGTGCCAGTGCTTCACACCAGCCTCACATTCAATCACATCCCCCTCCCGGATGATCTGGGCAGGCTTTCCCTCCTCCTGGTAATAGCCGGTGCCTCCGGTTCCGATAATCACCATGCCTCCATGGGTATGCCAACCGCTTCTGGCTCCCGGCTCAAAGATGATATTGTTGGTCTGAGGGAAATTATATATTTCGTCATTCATGACCATGGGTTTTATGTAGGCATTTCCCGTAAAAGTATCGGACTCGATCTTCCCGCCGGGAGCAAATGCCAGGTCCTCCATGGATGTGGCAATATCCGTATCCGCTGCTGCTTCCTGCCCATCCACACCCTTCTCTTCTCCGATGTTCCCTTCCGTTGCCTGTTCCTGTCCCCCTGCTTCATCAGCACCGGCTTCCCCTTCCTGCACGGCACTTTCCTGGGCCGCAGTCTCCGTCTGTGCAGGCTGGGTGGTCTGGGAAGCGCCGCCCCCGCAGGCTGCGAGGACAAGGCTCATCAGTGACACTGCCGCCAGGCTTCCTCTTTTTTTCCCTCTTATTCTTCTCTCTTTTCTACCTATCGTTTTCTTTCTCATCGTTTCTAATTCCTCCATTTTTAAAAGTGATATATTCCCGAAATCTCATAACAGCTTTTGAAATCAGACTGTTTGCTGAACCTGCGCCAGTCGTTATACTCTTTTCTCCGTTCTTCCAACACCTCGTCTGCAAACCGAACAGCATCCGATCCCAGCAAAAGCCGGAACGGCGTATGTTCTGCCTCCACTGCCTCCATGATCAGACTGGCGCCTTTATCCGGATCTCCAGGCTGTGTGCCGTGGGTCATGTCCTTGCCGATTCTCCGCTTGCCTGCTGTCATTTCATAATCACGGATACATGTCTCTGACTGGGTAAGGGATCTTCCTGCAAAATCGGTACGGAAGGCTCCCGGTTCCACCACCATCACCTTGATTCCCAGTGGGGAAATTTCCCGCAAAAGTCCCTCCGACAACCCCTCCAGGGCACATTTGGATGCCGCGTAGTAACCGGAACCCGGGGACGTTCCCAGTGCCGCGATGGAGGAAATATTGACAATCGCGCCGCTGCGCATCCTTCTCATTCCCGGCAGCACCGCCTTCATCAGGGAAACCGGCCCCCAGAAATTGGTGGCAAAAAGACGGTCCGTATCCTCCTTCTCCCCTTCTTCCACCGCTGCCCGGTAGCCGTAGCCTGCATTGTTTACCAGAACATCGATGCTCCCAAATCGCTCTGCCGCCTCTACTGCCTGGGAAACAGCAGCCGGGTCGGTCACATCCAGAGGAAGGATCAGGGCCGTCTGGGGAAATTCCTTTTCAAAATCTGCAAGAGTGTCTGTATTCCGGGCGGTTACTACAGCCTGATAACCTTTTCTCAATACCGCATATGCCAGGCTTCTTCCCAAACCGCTGGAGCATCCTGTTATCATCCAGGTTTTCATATCGTTCCTCCCTTTCCATACCAGATCTTCTTTTCAGAACAGGTGTGTGTTGTCTCGCGCCGTCCTTACTGGCTATGTGTATATTATAAAAAAAACGAGACCCATTCAGAAGTCTCGTTTAGTTACTGTGTTTATACGTCCAGGTTTATACCGCTCCTGGTTTCCTCCTGTTAAATTCCCCCTTCACAGTCGATCCTGGTTTTGTAGGTAGTACATGTCCCCTTGAACCTTTCTGTCATTTTGAACCTTTCTGTCATTCTGCCCTCTCAATTCTTATCGTGCCCTCATACTCTTCAAACAGTTCCGCCCGTTCGAGAAGCTTTCCCAGGGTATAGACCGGAACCACGGTCCGATCCACATGGTCGCTGAAAAAGACAGCCACCGCCGGACCTTCCGGCCAGTAGGCCAGTCCTCCCTTTTCAAACAGCCGGGTACGGCTTCCCGGGTCTGTCATAGGCTCGGAAAGGTTAAATGCCTTGGCAAAGTTTGCCGGCTGATAAAGCGGCACTTCTATTGGAAGCAAACCGGAAAATTCCCGGGAAACCGGATTTCCAAACAAAACTCCCTCCACTTCTTCTTCCCCTGCCAGTATTTTAATGGGAATAACCTGCCCGTTTTTGGACAGCCAGGCTAACATTTCCTTCTGCTCCCAGCCTTTTCCCTTCTCCGGGAAAAATCCCTCAAGAACCCTGGATTCCGGACACATTTCCTGCAATTGCCCTGGGATTTTCTCTTTCCGGTCTTCCTGCGCGGACTCTGTCACTCCAAATGGAATCACCGTCTTTGTGGAAAAATCCTGTTCTTTCAGAAAGGTTTTTACCATTGGCAGTATTTCCCCGTTTTGTAAGAAAGAACCGATATAGATGGTTTCACAGGTATCCGGATTTATTTCTGTCTCTGTCTGCAAATCTATTTTTCTGCCGCCGGTCAGACTGCTGATCTCCTCCGCCAGCTGCTCCTCTTCCCCGGTAAGGGAGACATAGAGAACCAGAGGACTTTTGTCTACCATGGGAGCCTGGATTTCCCCATCGCCGGAATAGGCAGCGCATCCGGTAAGCGCTGCCAGTAAACACAGGATCATTCCAGGTAATAGCCGTTTTTTCATAATATTCTCCAGTTGTTTTTTGTTTTTCCCGAGAACTGACATTGAGCCAGTCCCGTTTCCCGATTTTTACATCTTTTCTCGTTTTCCTTACAGGCATTCCTGGAAAATCCCAAAAATCTCCTCATGAGTCATTTTCTTATAGCTTCCTGTTGACAGATTGCAGGTATCGGCAATCTCTTTCAGGGTCTGCCTGTCTGTAATGCCCAGTTCCGTCAACGTGGTCGGCAGGCCGATTTCCCGGATAAAGTCTGCCAGTGCATCCACTCCTGCCGCTGCCAGTTCCTCCTCTGTCCTGCCTTCCGGGGAAATATCCCACACACGTTCCGCAAAATGGGCAAATTTGGACACTCCGTAGGGATAAATATGGCGGTAGTAAACCGGATGAAGAACCGCAAGCCCGCAGCCATGATTGCAGTCTGTATAGGCCCCCAGCTGGTGTTCCATCTGGTGACATTCAAAATCCCCTTGCTTTCCCAGCTTTATCAGCCTGTTTTCTGCCATAGTGGATGCCCACATCAGGTTGCTTCTTGCCGTATAATCCTCTGGGTTTTGAATCGCGGCTCTGAGATTGCGGATCACGCTTTTCATGAGAGCCTCGGAAATATCATCCGACACATTGTCCTCGTCTGGCCCGCTGAAATAGGTCTCCATGATGTGAGACAGGATATCAAACCCGCCGGATATCATCTGCCTTGCGGGGACGCTGTAGGTATATGTGGGGTCCATCAATGCAAATTTGGGGTTGCACTGGGGATAGTCCCGCCCCGTCTTTACCTTCAGCTTCTCATTGGTGATCACTGCCCCTCCGTTGCATTCGCTTCCCGTCCCGGCCGTTGTCACAATCACTCCCAGGGGAAGAGGGTTAAAGGTCACTACGCCGGGCCTTGCCCAGTAGTTTTCCCAGATATCTCCCTTGGACACCGCCGCCATGGACACCGCCTTGCAGCAATCCATGACAGAACCGCCCCCAATTGCCAGAATCACATCCACCTGGTTCTCTTTTGCCACCTTTGCGCCTTCCAGCACCTTTTCATAGGTGGGATTGGCCATGATACCGGGAAATTCCACTACCTGCTTCCCTGTATTTTCAAGAAGCTGCGTCACCTCATCATAAATTCCGTTTTTCCTGATGGAGCCGCCTCCATAGGCCACCATCACCGTGTCTCCGTATCCCTTCATCAGGCAGGCCAAGTATTCCCGGACACAACCCGTCCCAAACAGCACCTTTGTCCCGTTCTCGAAAATAAAGTTCTTCATTCCCATCTCCTCCAAATATACTTTTCCTTCTGCCGCCCGGACGGCCGTTCCCGTGCCGTTCCCATCACTGGCGCATTTTCCTGTACTGCAATCCTACAGGCTGATGCTGTAATACTGCACCAGGCATTTTCCCATATTTTCAGTATAAAGGGAAAGAGGCCTCCGCGGAAGTCTCTTTCGGTTACTCTGTATATACGCCGGGGTAAATACCGGCAGGACCTTACCCGGACTCCGGTCTTGCCATACTTTGCCCCAATCCCAGGCAAGCGTCAGATTCACTGGTATGATGTCCGTTTTGCCCTTCTAGTCTATGAAGAGAATGTGCTCGTCAGATACAATGTCTTCTTTACCATCTTGTCAAGCAGTGGGTTCAATTTCTATTGAGAAAATCAGGGTTGTATGTTAGAATAAATCGGGATATTAAAGCAACCAATTGTTAATTAAGGGAAAATTAAATGGTGGATTTCATTTTGAATGTGTTTGCAGAGATTGCTGATTTCTTCATCAATTTCTGGGCAGACAAGGTTATTGATAAGTTTGTAAAACAGAAATAAGTCAAAGATTATTAGTTTATGGAGCATGTGACATGGAGAGCAAAATATTTATAGCTGAAACGGAAAGGCTAATTTTAAGAAGATATAAAAAAGAAGATGTTCAGGACTTATTTGAATATTTATCTGATAAGGAGGTTGTGAGATACGAACCATATAAACCGCAAACCTTCGATGAAACACAAAAAAGTCTTGAATGGCGCATTAGTACAGATGAAATGATTGCTGTTGAATTAAAAAATTCCCATAAAATGATTGGAAATGTATATATGGGTAAGCGTGACTTTGAAGCACTGGAAATCGGATATGTATTTAACCGAAATTATTGGGGATATGGTTATGCTGCGGAAAGTTGTAAAGCGTTAATCGAGCGAGCTTTTTCCAATGGCGTACATAGGATATATGCAGAGTGTGACCCCAATAATACAAGTTCGTGGAAATTACTTGAAGCATTAGGATTTCAGCGTGAGGCATGTTTTAGAAAAAATGTGTATTTCTGGAAAGATGAAACTGAAAAACCAATTTGGAAAGATACCTATGTATATACTAAACTAAATGATAACACTTAAATAATTTCCAGTTTATCAGCAATCAAAAAAAGGCAGTCGCCCCGTCAAAGCGTCTGCCTTTTCCTGTCCTCTTACTCACATCTGAAAACTTCTGCCATAACCTTTGCCCCAGCTTAAAACCATCAATAAAAATTCCCGAGACTCATACAGGATTACATCTGGCTGCTCATCCATGATTTCAATAAACCGCTTGTCAAGGGATTTGAGCGTGTTTGAAAACTCAATCAAATCATCCTAGTGGTTATAGTTTCCTTGGTGGATTTTCCGGTATTCCTCACTTCTTGAGGCACACTGTTCCGCCGGGAAGATTTCACCGTTATAGAGTTGTTCCAGCACGTTCTTCACTTCCACGCCCGAATTCTGATTAATCATGCTGAAAATGGCAGGAAATATCTGTATAATAATTTTTGCAGTAAAAAAAGAAATGAGCAAGCCGTAGCAAGAGGCATAGATGACATCAAAATCGCCATAAGCAAGACTGATTCGCCAAATGACTATTGTCTATTTCTTCATCGCTTTCTGCACTGCCTTTAAAAATTTCTCCACCAGCGGAGATGGCTCCGGTGAATGCAAAAGTCCAAAGGGAATCTTATGGTTCCATTCCACCGGAAGAACCTTTAAAAGGGGATGGACATTCTTCCAGTTGTCAATAGTCATCAGAATATCCTTTCCGTTTTCACACTGGTTGAATACGGACACGCTGTAAAAATCAAATTCCTTCACATGAATTTCCGGGTGGTTCTGCCAGATGTCATCCCGCAGGATATCCACAAAACTGTTCCAGCCACGGCGGATCAGCAGCAGGTTCTCCCCATACAAATCCTCCACGGTCAGCTTCTCCTTTGCCGCCAGGGGATGGTCAATCGACACGGCACATCGAATCGGTTCTAAGGACATCTCCAGGGCAGAGCATTCCCGCTCTTCCAGGAACTCCGCATCGAACACTCCTGCCACCAGATCGATATTCTCTCCCAGCTTCTTTAAGATCTCCCTTGCGTTTTCCGGATTGTTTTCAAAGGTTACAAACTGAAATTTCACATCCTCACAGTACTTTCGGATCTCCGGCAGAAGATCCACCAGAAACTGTCCCGGGGTCATGGGGGAAGTTCCGATCCGAATCACATTGTTTCCCTCCTCCCCGGCCCGTCTGGCTCGCTCCCTGGCTTCCTTACAGTACCGGATAATATATTTCGCGTCCTTGTAAAGGGATTTTCCTGCTTCTGTCAGAATCAACCCCCGGTGAGTCCGGATAAAAAGAGGCACTCCCAGGTTCCTTTCCAGTAGATTTACCTGCTTGATCACCGCCGGAGGCGTGATAAAATGCTCCTCTGCCGCCTTGTTAAAGCTTCCTGCCTCAACCACATGGATGAATGTTTCAAGCTGTGGATTATACATGCTCACGCCTCCTTACCAGATTTACCACCAGAATCAGAATCGCCGCATAATCCAAAAGGAACAAAAATATGGACTGATTCGGGTCAAAAATCGCAAATTCATTTTTCATAAACAGAAACCCCAGGATCTCATGCCGGTAAACCGCCCACAGTCCATATACAGACACGACTGTACTGATAACCGACAGTAACAGTTTCTGCTTTCCCACAGCCACCCAAACCGGACAGGCCTTTTTCATTTTTCCCCAGATTCCCTCCCAGTGCATCCCAAAGTGGGCGGACATCAGGAAAAATCCCCAATAAGCGCAGACAATATGCACCTTTCTGGCAAGAGCCCTCCCCCCGTGAATCGGCAAAAAATCATATACATACCGGGACATTGCCACGCCGCTGACAAAAAGAGCCAAAATCAGAGCAAGAGAAAGGAAATTGAGAATAGTTCCCATTATGCGTCTGGGCCTGTAGCTTCCTTTACCCAATGCTTTGTACCATTTCCGGTTCAGGATATTATGGAAGATAATCAGGACTGCCATTATGGTCCCGGTCCACTCATGAAGGCGTTGCCCGGTCAATACATAAGCCATCTGAAGGAGCAGTAATGCCAGCATCAGAATATCAACAATCATTTTCCATGGTATTTTTTTCAATCTGCTTTCCTCCCTGTCCGTCCAAACCTATTCTTTCCGTGCTTTGCCCTCTGCAGAGAAAACATCATCCTCAGGCACAAGCGTATCAAAAACCCAGCTTTTCCAGCCAGGAAGCCACCTCTGCCTCAGCGTCTGCCACATCCCGCTCATGGATGGTAAGGCCATCCGTAATCACCTCCGCCCCCGGCTCCAGTTCTTCTATGGTCTGGATTGTCCCGGAAAACCAGCTTCCATTATGGGAATTAAAAGGAATGATGGTCTTTCCCGAAAAATCATACGCATCGAAAAAGCTGTACATGACCTGGGGCAGGTCATACCACCAGGTAGGATAACCCACAAAAATGGTATCATAGGAATCCCAATTCTCAATATGGCTGATTATCTCCGGACGGTCATTTCTGTCCTGCTCCTCTGCCGCGTAATCAATCAGGGCCTTGCCGTCGCCAGGATAGTCGATGTCGGTCTCGATAGAAAATAAGGTTCCTCCTGTCCTGGTCTGGATCAAGTCTGCCAGATGACGCATCCTGCCCTTTGCTTCCCCGTCTGTCATAACCATGCTGGCCGAAGATACCGCATCCACGTCACTGTTTTCTGCTACTGCAAAATATACAATCAAAACGTTACTGCCATCAGAGGCAGCCTTCCCTTCCGCCAGGTTCGTTCCCTCTTTCTGTTTTGCCCCATTGTCCTCCTGGCCCGGGACTTCTCTGTCTGCCTCCTGCGGGACGGCAGAGAGCGTGGCTCCGGCATTCCCGGCATTACCGCCACTGCATCCTGTCAGCAATGCTAACCCCAGCATACCAGCGAATAGCCGCCGGCCCCAGCTTCTTCCGGATTTTTTGTTTTGTCTTTTCATGCTGTCTCCTTTTCTCTGTTCTCAATCCGGACCGCTTAAATAGCCGCTGCTTTTTGTCCGGCAAATTCTGATATGGCTTCCTCCACCCAGTCCTGGATTGCGGATATTTCCCGGGGCGCGCTGCCGCCCCTAAGTGCCAGTCCCGGCATCACGATGGAATCCGGGCACAGCTTCCGGATATCTGCTTCGCTGCGCCCCATCCCGCTGCCTTCATGGGTACAGAAGGGTTTGATCACCTTTCCTGCCAAATCATAAGTTTCCAGAAAGGTGGCCACCGGCATGGGGATGGTCCCCCAGTAATTGGGATATCCCAGATAAATGGTGCTGTAATCCTCTGGCCGCCTTGGTCCTTTTACTATCTCTGGTCTTCTGTTTCTGTACAGGTCCTGTTTGGCCTCGTCAATGCATTTATAATAGTTTTCCGAATATTCCCTGACTGGCCGGATCTGGAATATGTCCGCACCGAGAATCTCTTTCAAAATCTCTGCTGCCAGTTTCGTATTCCCTACAGGCAGCCAGGTTACGCTGCCGTTCATGTAGTTCTCCCCGCTGCGGGAATAGTATGCAATCAATGTCTTATTGCTCATAGTCGCCTCCCTGTTTGGATACGGTTCGGATGGGTTTTGGGAAGTGTATCGATATTTTTTGGGGTCTCGGAGGGTACGCAGCCCGGTGGGGGTGTTGAGGAAGAAGCAGGGACCGGCAGCTCTCCTCCCCTTTTTTCGCGGCGTACCTTTTGGAAACTCTTGTTGTTTTTATTTTATCTTAAATTCCCTTGCCAGGGAACGAGAAAAAAGTTATAATAGTCCAAACCAAAAGGTTTGAACCGGATAACCGGCAAGAATCGGAAATGGAGAGGATCATGTATAACCGCCATCTGAAAACATTTATCCAGGCCGCGGACAGCGGGAGTTTTATGAAAGCTGCGGAGAGCCTGTATGTTTCTGCCACTGCAGTTACCAAGCAGATTAATCTTCTGGAGGAGCATCTGGGACTTACCCTTTTTAAGCGCAGCACTCAGGGACTGGTTCTGACGGATTCCGGCAGGCTGATTTATGAGGAGACGAAAAAGATGATTCGCCACTCGGATTCTGTCTTGAAAAAGGCCAGGGAATTGGAAAATTATAAACAGACGGTAATCCGAATCGGGGTTTCTTTGATGAATCCGGCCCATATCCTTATGGGACAGTGGGCAAAGGCTTCTGCCCAGTATCCTAATATCCGGCTGGAGGTGGTTCCTTTTGAGGATACGGTTTCTGGTTTTAGTGAGGTATTGGATAATCTTGGAAAAAAGGTTGATTTGGTTCCCTGCCCCTATCAGAACGATTACTGGGGCGACCGGTATAATTCCTTTCATCTTATGGATCTGCCGGCTTGCGTCTCCTTTCCTCAGACTCACCCCCTGGCGGCAAAATCTATCCTTTCTATAGAAGATCTCCACGGGGAATCGCTTGTCCTTAAAAAGAATATCTGTAATGACCAGGGTGATTACCTGTATGATGAGTTGGTGCAAAAGCATCCGCAGATTCATCTGACTACGCCGGATTATTATGAGTTTGGCACCTTTAACCAGATTGTTTCTACGAACGGCTTCATTCTGTCGGCAGAATGTTTGAGCCATGTCCATCCCCTTCTGGCAACGGTCCCTGTGGATTGGGATTACAAAGTGCCCTATGGCTTGATCTATGCAAAAGAGCCTTCCAAAGAGGTGCTGCAGTTTATCATGGCATTGGGACAGGTCCTGTAGATATACAAAAAGCCTGCTGTTTGCACAGCATTATATATGATTTACACGCAACCGCCTTGATTTTGGCTTCTCGTTAGCAGAGAATTTTCCCGGCAAGATATTAATTGGCATGGATTTTGATTCCGTACAGACACATACAGGACCAGAATCCATGCCAGGCTTTTGCCGGAAATTCCTATTATTTTATATTGGTTTCAATTTCTTTTGCCCGAACATTCGTTTTCCTTAAACTTCTTTTGCCTGAAATGTTTATTCCTTAAATGGAATGTGCTACCTCATAGGCTTCCCACACCGCGCTCATAATGCTGCCTACCTCACGGCCGTCTCCAATCTGGTATACGTCAATATTCAGATTTTCCAAAGCCTCCTTCATGGAGGGCAGCGGGCGGAATCCTACGGACATCACTACGGTATCTGCCTCCAGCACGGTTCTCGCACCGTCTTTATCTGCAATCACGGCTCCCTGGTCATTTACTTCTGTAATGCGGCAGCTTTCCCAGATGTCGGCATGGTAATACTCAAAGGCATCCTTGAGCATCTGTACATTCTGGAGAGGAATGGGAGCTCCGGCAGAAAGGATATGGTCCAGCGCCTCCACAATGGCCACCCGCTTTCCTTCCTGGAGATATTCCAAAGCCATCTCGCAGTCCACCAGCCCGCCGCCTACGACCACTACCCGGTTGCCTACCGGCTTTTTATCTGCCAGGGCATCGGTACAGGACATGCACTTTTCATGGTCAATTCCCGGAAGCTTTGGCATCACGGCCTGGGAGCCTGTTGCCAGAATGACAGCATCTGCCCCGAGACTGCCAATCTTGTCCGGGGTCGCTCCTCGTTCCTGCGGATTTCCACCGGAAGTTCCTTTAATTCTGTCTGATACCAGTCATTCAGCGCCCCTACCTCTTTCTTAAAGGCATGCTTGCCGGCTGGTATCAGGTTGCCGCCCAGCTGGCCGGATTTCTCAAAAAGAGTTACCCGATGGCCCCGGAGAGCGCAGGTTCTGGCTGCTTCCATGCCGGCCACGCCGCCTCCCACAATCACGATATGCTTTTTTGCCAACGCCGGACTCATGCGGTAAGTAATGCCCCGCCCCATCTCCGGGTTTACGGCGCAGCATACGCTTCCCACCGTCAGATACCGGTGGATACAACCCTGGTTGCAGGCCAGACAGGGACGGATTTTTTCCTTCTGGTCCCTTAATACCTTATTGGCATAATCCGGGTCCGCAATAGAGGGCCTTCCGATTACCACCCCATCCATCTTTCCCTCTGCAATGGCCTGCTCTGCCAGGTCTGGCACATCCATGCGGCTTCCCACCAGAATCGGAATGGAAACCTCTTTTTTCACAGCCTCTGCCAAAGCAATCATATATCCGCTTTCCATGTAAGAAGGCGGGCAGGCATAATAGTAGGCATCCAGATTTCCGCTGTCAACACTGAGAGCATCATATCCATAGGATTCCAAAAGCTTTGCAATCTCAATGCTCTCCTCCAGCGTTCTTCCCACTTCCTCCTCGCCGCTGAAGGAAGCCTTGTCAAAGTCCTTCATAAACTGGCGGAGGCTCAGACGGATAGTCACCGGAAAGTCCTTGCCGCAGGTTTCCTTCACCCGCTCCACCAGTTCCCGGGTAATCCGCAGGCGGTTCTCCAAAGACCCGCCATACTCATCGGTTCTCTTGTTGGTAATACTCATGGCAAACTGATCTAGCAGATGTCCCCAATGCAGGGCATGGACATCCACACCGGCAAATCCCGCCTGCTTTGCCACACCGGCCACCTGGACAAACAGATCAATCTTGGTCTGAATCTGCTCCCTGGTAAGAGCCGGAGATGTCATTTGAGGATTGAGCCATACGGGAAGTTCTGAGGGAGCATGAAGTCCCGGCAGATTCCTCCCCAGTCCAAAGCAAAGCTGAAGAAACATTTTTGCGCCGTACGCACTGATTCTGGCATTGAGTTCCTGGCCGGCAGCAATGTAGTTTCCCGGATTTTTCAGAATCGTCTTGGGATTTTTATCTACCACATCATCGATCTGCTGTCCGCCGGAATAAATCAGGCCGAAGCCACCTTGTGCCCTGCGGACGAAATACTCAATCCCGTTTTCCGTAAATTCTCCATCTGGCCCCAGAAAGCTTGGAGCCGTGTCCATGGGCGCTACAATATAGCGGTTTTTGATGGTGACGCTTCCGATTTTCAACGGCTTGTTTAAATTTTCATACTTCTTTGGCATTCCATACCCTCCTCGTTTTTGTTTTATTTCCACGACAGCAAACCCGATGTCCGGTTCCCGCAGGCCTGTGGCATCTGCCGCAGAAATTCCGTCTTTCTTGTTTTCTGTCACTTTCTATCCCCACATTCCTATGGAACCAAACACTCCCCATTGGTCTTAATCACCTTCTGATACCACCAGAAGGATTTTTTCTTATAACGGTTTAAGGTGCCGCTGCCGTCATCATTCCGGTCTACGTAGATAAAGCCGTATCTCTTCCTTAACTCTGCCGTGGAGGCGCTGACCAGGTCAATGCAACCCCAGGATGTATATCCCATGACCTCCACCCCATCCTCAATGGCCTCGCGCACCTGGACTAAATGGTCATTCATATACTGAATCCGGTAATCATCCTCCACCAAAGGCTCCCCTCCTGCTCCGGTTACCAGCCGGTCCACGGCCCCTAATCCGTTTTCCACAATAAACAGCGGCTTCTGGTACCGGTCATAGAAACGGTTCAGCACATAACGCAGACCCTTGGGATCAATCTGCCATCCCCAGTCCGAGGCCTTCAGATACGGGTTGGGAACTCCCCCAAGAATATTTCCCGGCCCCCGCTCCACCGATGAATCTGCCGTCTCACAGACGCTCATATAGTAGCTGAAAGACACAAAATCCACCGTATTTTCCAGAATCTTTTCATCCTCCGCCTCCATATGGATGGTGATTCCCTGCTCCTTAAAGTACCGCTTCATGTATCCCGGATACCGCCCCCGCACATGGACATCCCCAAAAAAGTCATTCTGATGGTCCGCTTCCATCACAGCCGTCACATCCTCCGGCGCCGGGGTAAGAGGATAGATGGGCATACTCAGAATCATACACCCCACCTTTGCCTGCGGCATCATCTCATGGGCAATCTTGGTAGCCAGGGCGCTGGCCACCAATTCGTGATGCACTGCCTGATATAAATCCTGCTTGCTCAGTTTTTCCTTATCCGTATAAATGCCTCCGCTCATAAAAGGAGAATGGAGCACGGAATTAATCTCATTAAAGGTAAGCCACAGCTTCACCTTATCCTTATATCTGGCAAATATGGTCCTTACATACCGCTCATAAAACCCGATCAGCTTCCGGTTTGCCCAGCCGTTATACTGAAGGGCCAGATGCAGCGGCGCCTCATAATGGGAAATGGTCACCAGCGGTTCTATCCCGTATTTTTTACATTCATCAAACACATCATCGTAAAACTGCAGCCCCTTTTCATTGGGCGTCTCCTCGTCACCCATGGGAAAAATCCGGCTCCACGCAATCGAAAGGCGGAATACCTTAAATCCCATCTCCGCAAACAGACGGATATCCTCCTTATAACGATGGTAGAAATCAATTGCCACCAGCTTCCTGTTGTCTGCAGTGGGGACCCGGGTGACAGGCCCCTTTAATCCTCCCGGCAGCACATCCTGAATGCTCAGTCCCTTCCCATCCTCATTGAAGGCTCCCTCACACTGGTTTGCCGCCACGGCGCCTCCCCACAGAAAACCCTCCGGAAATCTCATATTCACAAGGTTCCTCCTTCTCAGATTGCTTTGATTATTGGTGTCAATGCCTTTACCTTCTGATTCTCCAGAGGCAAAATCTCCGAATAGACCGCCGTATTGCTCACAATCACCGGCGTAACCGTCTCATATCCGGCAGCCTGGATGGCCTGGATATCAAATTCCAGCATCAGGTCTCCCTTCTTTACCCGCTGCCCGTTCTCCACATGGGAGATAAAATATTCCCCATTCAGCCTCACTGTCTCCAGTCCCACATGAATCAGCAATTCCAACCCATTGTCTGCTCTCATGCCGATGGCATGCTTTGTCTCAAATATGGATGCTACCTCCCCGTCAAAGGGGGCGTACACCTTTCCCTCCTCCGGAAGAATCGCCAGTCCCTTTCCCAAGATTTCCGTGGCAAAGGTGGGGTCATTGACCTGGCTTAACGGAACGGTCTGACCTGTGATGGGAGAAAACACCGTCTCTCCCGCCTCATCTGCTTCCTCAAATCCAAGAATCCAGGTCAGGGCAAAAGCCAGTACCAGGGGCAATCCCGGCAGCTGCCACTGCCATCATCACATTTCCCGGCCGCTCCCCGCTCACAAACTGGGGAAAGGATACCAGGGAGGGCGTGGCAAAAGCAGAGGCGGAAAGCCTCGTAACGCCGGAAAAGATTCCCGCAATCCCGCTTGCGATACACACGGCTGCCATGGGACGTACCAGAGGCATGGTAACACCATAAAGCCCCGGCTCCGTCACACCAGCTAAAAGGGCGGAAAATCCGGAAGAAAATGCGGTCTGCTTCCGGTTACTATTTCTGGATTTCACTGCCACTGCCATACAGGCTCCCCCCATAGCCATGTTGCTGGCCAGCATAGCCGGAAGCATCAGGCTCTCCCCCGCAGGCGTATCAAGGGCCGCAAATACCACCGGGATGAAGGCCCAGTGCATACCAGTCATAACGATAAAGGGCATGGCCGCTGCCATAAATACATAGGCCACAATGCTTGCATAACTCTGGATTGCCACCACCACGGCTGCCAGACCGTTTCCGATAATGGAACCTAAGGGGCCTAAAATGATAAATGCAACCGGTGCGGAAATCAAAAGAATCAGAGCCGGTTTCAGGAAATTCTTCGTCACAGAGGGCGTTACCCGGTCTACCCCCTTTTCGATATAGGACATGGCCCACACCGTCAGGATCGAAGGAATAATGGTAGAGGAATAGGTGGATGTGGTCACAGGAATCCCCACAAACCGCACCCCTTCTGTTGCACCTTCCAACAGGCTGATAAAGCTGGGATGAATCAGAACGCCGATTACCGCTACCGCCATAAAGGGGTTGGTATTAAATTTCTTTCCCGCCGAAAATGCCACCAGAAGGGGCAGGAAATAGAAAGAACAGTCACCGATAACTGTCAGAAGCTGCATGGTCTGATTCTCCGCCGGAAGAACCATTCCCAGAAGAATCAGCAGCACCTTCACCATACCGGCTCCGATGATGGCCGGAATCACCGGCGCCATACAGCCGGAAATCACATCCATGATCGCCATTACCAGGTTCTGGCCCCCTTTCTTTTCTGCCTTCTGGCCAGAGGAGGAATCCTTAAAATTCCCTAATTTTAACAATTCCTGGTAACATTTTGCCACATCGTTTCCAATGATAATCTGATACTGCCCTGCCTTCTCCATCACCCCGGCTACTCCCTTGATGGCTTTTACCTGGTCATCCTTTACGATACTCTCATCTTTTAAGATGAAACGCAGCCGTGTCATGCAATGGGTCACACTGGCAATATTTTTCTCTCCGCCCACTTGATCCAGAATCTTTTTTGCTACATCTGAATACTCCATAAGATACCTCCATTTTCATTTTATAAATACCATTCTTTAGAAAACATATAAGAAAGACCCAAACCAGAAAGAATCCGCGCGCCTGATTCTTTCCGGTCTGGGTCTTGCCTCCCGAAGAGTAACACTCCCTCTATAAAATTATGTTATGTTTTTATCATACCAGACATCCAGCCTTAAGGGAACCTCAAAAAAGTG
Organism: uncultured bacterium; assembly: GCA_947063875.1. Lineage (GTDB taxonomy): Bacteria > Bacillota > Clostridia > Lachnospirales > Lachnospiraceae > Brotaphodocola. The sequence goes on along the minus strand of CAMSTY010000017.1, from coordinate 32,764 downwards.
AGGGCAGTCCAAACTAAAAGGTTTGGACGATACGCACATCCATCTGCCTTAACGTACTGTTACCAGCCTCCGTATATGCACCGTCAAATACATCATCTCTTCCTCAGTCATCTCATGCTCAAATTCCATCCGGATATAGTCCCGGATTTTCTCCACACACCCATATTCCTCTGCATACTGCTTCCTTATCATTTCGCAGAATCCCGGGTCCTCCGTGGTATAAAGCTTCCCCTGCACCAGCCGCTGGGCAAAGAACCGCAGATGGGTAAGAAACCTTCCGTAATCCAGGCTGTCCTCCCGAAATTCCATCTGAAAATAATATTTAACCAGATTCAGTACCCCATGAATCAGCCGCGTCATTACAACCGTCTGGTCCATCCCGCCGTTCATTCTTGCATTCACGATATGCAAAGCAATAAATCCCGCCTCATCCTCCGAAAACCGGATGCCCAGCCTTTCCTCAATATGAGAAATGGCATACATCCCCAGTTCATATTCCTGCGGATAGAACCGTCGGATCTCCCACAAAAGTCCGTTGGTCAGGAGAATTCCCTGTTGATACCGCTCAATGGCAAAATTGATATGATCGGTCAGAGATACATAAATACTGTCATCCAGTTTTTCCCCAAAGGTGCAGGTAACATAAGAAATGATCTCATCCGCCACTTCGATGTGCTTTAGCGGTATTTTTTCAATCAGCTGCTGGAATTTGCTGCGGACCGACGGATTCTCCAGACGAAAAATCTTTTCAATCTTATCTTCCGGCACATTCTGCCCCGTCCTTGCCTTAAATCCGATTCCGGCCCCAATCACCACACATTCCCGCTTATTTTCATCGATACAGATCACCTGACTGTTGTTAATCACCTTGCAAATTGTCATACTTTCCCCCTGGAGAGTTTCCTTTCTCATCCTTTTGGACTTCTGAAATCCGTCCCCTGCTGAAGAGTTGCTGCTTTTCTATTGCTCACACTGCTTCTCCCAGAATGCCGCCGCATCCTGAATCCAGCCTTCCGCCACGGTTCCTGTCCCCAGTCCGAATCCATGGGGAAGTCCCTGGTAGGAGTGAAATTCCGTGGGAACCCCCAGCTTCTCCAGCCGCTCCAGCCTGTCCTTCATGGTCCGCCAACTGGCAATTCCGTCACGGGTTCCCACACATGCATAAGCAGGCGCATCCTTGGGGGATGCCGTATTATATCCCGTGTACTGCATGATCACTGCAGAAGCCTGGGGAATATCCGTCATCCCAAAATAGTCCAGAACCTCCTTATTTCCCAGGGTGGCCGCCATCCGTGCCCCGGCAGAACCGCCCCACAGAGAATATCCCTCCGGATTTACCTCCAGTTCCCCGGCATGGTCATGAATAAATCGGATTGCCCGGGCCAAATCCTGATAAGGCCCATCCGGGCGGTAAATCAGAGCAAAACTGTTATACCCCATTCGTGAAAGCTCCAGGGCATGAGGAAAGCTGTCGTGCATGGCGCCCACATACATGAAACCGCCGCCGGCATTCACCACTGCAAATTTTTCTCCGGGATTCCCCCTGAAAAAGAACAATCCGGTGTCTTCCTTTGACGAATCCTGTGCCCTTTCCTCATCCGTATAAATATTATAGAAAACCGTCTCTCCAGCCGCTGCCCGGTTATGCAGATTTTCCAGGATCTCCACGGTTTTATCTGCATCGATGTAATTGTACCAGACGTATACCTGGCTGCTGCTGACCTGCTCTAAGGTCATCTCCTCCGGCAAAGACCGGTCCACCGGGAACAGGAGTCTTCCAAAGCCTTCAAAATACGGGTCCTCAAAAACGTCTTTTACTGTGGAAGACCTTCCATAGGCATGCCCGTTCTCTTTGTTTTCCACTGTCTCTTTCTCCATTTCTGCGGCGGCAGCCTCATTCGCTCCACCTGTCATGCTATCCGCGCCGGCAGCCTCATTTACTCCGCCCGCGCCACCCATCCTATCGGCTGCACTGGCGGTATGATTCCCGCATGCAGAAGCTGCCAGAGTCAAACCAGCCAGCACAGCGAGCATTCCTGCTTTCATTCCTCTCATTTTTCGCTATCCCTTTCCAGAACTCCATACCTCCCTTGATCGGGTACGAAATGGCATAAGGGAAAGTTTTTCTTTCCCCCTTTCTCCCTTTCCCTCATGCCCGTCCTGTGACTTTCTCTCCTGCCAAAGCGCCAGGCTGCCCTGTGACTTTCCTTCCTGCCAAAGTCCCAGGCTGTCCTCTGGCATTCCTTCCTGTCAAAGTCCCAGGCTGTCCAGCCATTCCGTCACTTCACTTTTCTCCGGTCTCTCACCGAATCGCTCCCCATCCTTCCATTCTCCAGTTCCCGCCATCTTCTCCAGATTTTTTCCACTGTCCCCGAAACCGGAAGAGGTGGAGGTACAGAACGGGATTACCGTCTTCCCGGTAAAATCATTCTCTTTCACAAAGCTGTTCACCACCCAGGAAGCGTTCTGCCACCAGATGGGGTAGCCGATAAACACCGTATCATAAGAATCAAAATTCTCCACAGTGGCAGAAACCAGCTGGATATCCTGCAGGCTCTCATCCTCATGCTCCCGGTTGACCCTGCTGTCCTCCTGTCTCCAATTCAAATCCTCGCTGGTATATTCCTCCACCGGCACCAGTTCAAAGAGATCCCCACCTGTATATTCTGCAATCACCTCAGCCACATCCCCCGTATGCCCGGAGGCAGAGTAATAAACCACCAGCACCTTTCCGGCAGAAGCTTCCGGATTCCCGGCCATTTTCGGTTCCTCCTTATCCGGCACCGGCCCGGATTCGCTCTGTGCGGCAGCCGTGTTTTCTGTCTCCTCACTGGCCGCTACGGCCTGGCTCTGGCTTTCCACTGCAGCCGATGTCTCCGGATTCTGGCTGGGAGCAGAAGCCTGCTCTTTCCCTCCACATGCAGTCAGCGTCACGGCAAGCAGCGCTATCCCCATCATCATACTCTTTATTTTTCTCATCGTTTTCAAACTCCTCAATCGTTCCATTTATTTACCAGCACTCCTCCAGAATCTCCAGAATTTCTTCCCTGGAGAATTTCCTGCAGCACCCGGCTGTCAGATTACAGCTGTCCGCCACTGCCTTCAGCACACTCTTGTCGGTAATTCCCATCTCCGAAAAGGTAGTGGGCATTCCAATCTCTTTCACAAAATCGGCCAGAGCCTGGACCCCTGCTGCCGCCAGTTCCTCCTGTGATTTCCCCTCTTTGGAAATCTCCCAGACATTCCTGGCAAAACGGGCAAACTGCTCCACACCGTCCCGGTACATATGGCGATAGAGAACCGGATGAATCACGGCAAGCCCCTGGCCATGGTTACAATCCGTGTAGGCTCCCAGCTGGTGCTCAATCTGATGGGCCTGGAAATCCGTAACCTTTCCTATTTTCAGGATTCCGTTCTCTCCCATGGCAGACGCCCACATCAGTTCGCTTCTCGCCTCCCTGTCCCCGCTGTCCTTTAACAAAACGCGGATATTCCGGATCACATTTCTCATAACAGCCTCCCCGATCTCATCCGAAAGGTTTAGCTGACGCGGACTGCCAAAATAAGTCTCCATACAATGACTTAAAGTATCAAACGCGCCGGAAATCACCTGCTTTTGGGGCAGCGACATGGTATACGCCGGGTCCAGCACGGCAAAATCCGCATACGCTCCCAGCACCCCGGCCTTCTGCCTGGTCTCCTCATTGGTAATGACCGCCCCGTTATTCATTTCCGCCCCCGTGCCGGATGCCGTAATCACGGCGCCCATGGGCAAAAACCGATTCGGATACCGGCGCTCTGCAAATTCCATATTCCAGATATCTTCCTCAGTAACCGCCTGTGCCGCAATGATTTTGCAGCAGTCAATCACAGAGCCTCCGCCTACAGCCAGGATGAAATCCACCCCCTTATCCTTTGCCAGCGCAGCACCCTCCTGTACTTTTTTATAAGTAGGGTTTGGCATAATTCCGGAAAACTCCACCACCTCTTTTCCCGCTTCCCGCAGCATCCCGCAAAGTTCGTCGAATACCCCACTCCGCTTCACAGAACCTCCTCCATAGGCAAACATCACGGTTTTTCCCACCTTGCCAAGTTCCGCCGTCATCGCCTTCTTTGCCGCTCCCTGTCCAAAATACACCTTTGTCGGATATGAATAAACAAAATCTTTCATGATAATCTCCTTCCTGCTATGGTCAATTATTTTCGGCTCCCTCTCTTTTGTCTGTTCCCATATTCACGCTCTAATCCCTGATAAAATTCGTAAACTCCGCCTTTTCCGGTTCCGGCATGGGAATTCCCATTTTTACGGCTGCCTCCTTACATTTCAGGAAATATGCCATATTCTTTCCCAGAATCCGCATGGTCTGCATCCCCTCCCGGTCCTTTTTGACCTCCTCCGGCCTGGCTCCATGGACAATGTTCCAGTACCGGGATGTCATAATGGGCATCTGCAGCAGCGCAAAATATTTATTAATCTGATCCCAGGTCGCCGTAGTCCCGGCCCGCCTGGCAGAGATGACAGCCGCTGCCGGCTTCAGACGGAACCGATCCCCGCCGGACTGCAAATCCGCATAAAACGCCCGGTCAAGAAACGAGGTAATCCCTCCTGCCGCGGCTCCCCAGTGAACCGGTGTGCCAAATAAAAACCCATCATAATCCCCTGCCAGATCTAAAAACTCGTTCACTACATCCGAAAAGATACATTGTTTTTTCTCCGCACACTTCCGGCAGCCGATGCAGCCCCCGATTGGCTTATTTCCAATCCAGAACCAATCGGTATCAATCCCATTCTGATTCAATGCCTCCCCTGCCTCACAGAGAGCCGTATACGTGCACCCCTCCTTGTGCGGACTTCCGTTTACCAGTAAAACTTTCATAGGTTTTTCCTCCTCTATTTTAATTATTTTACAATCCGGAAACCTCCAAACACCTCTGACATCGGGATCAGATCCAGCGCTTGATCCAATTCGGCAATCTCTTCCTGTGTCAGCTTCACCTCTGCCGCTCCCCCGTTCTCCTGCAGCCGTTCCTCTTTTCTGGTGCCGGGGATTGGCACGATCCAAGGTTTTTTACAGAGCATCCACGCCAGGGAAATCTGGGCCGGCGTGGCCTGTTTCTCCTTTGCCAGACCGCCCACCAGTGCCAGAAGCTGCTGATTTTGCTCCACTGCCTCTGGCCGGAACTGGGGCATGCTGCTGCGGTAATCGTACTTTTTATCAAACTGTGCGCTCTTTCCATACTTTCCGGACAGAAATCCGTTTGCCAGCGGGGAAAAGGCCACAAACCCGATATCCAGCTCCTCCATCACCGGGAACAATGCCTCATACCGCCTGGCCATCATGGAATATCGGTTCTCCACCGCTGTCACCGGGCAAACCTCATGGGCCCGCCGAAGATATTCTTCATTGGCCTCCGAAATCCCCCAGTGCAAAATCTTTCCCTCCCTGATCAAATCTGCCATCACTCCGGCTACCGCCTCCGGTTCCACGGCCGGATCGATCCGATGCTGAAAATAGAGATCAATGTGATCGGTCTGAAGCCGTTTGAGAGAACCCTCCACCGAAGTCCGGATCACTTCCGGCCGGGAATCGGGAATTAAAGGATGATTGACTTCCGGACTGGTCATGTCAAAGCGGATTCCGAACTTGGAAACAATCTGTACCTGGTTCCGATATGGCCTCAATGCCTCCCCTACCAAAATTTCATTATCATGGGGATTTTCCTGGGTTCCATACACCTCCGCGCTGTCGAACAATGTATATCCCATTTCAGAGGCCCTGCGGATCATCCGAACCGCTTCCTGATATTCTGTAGGCGCTCCGTAGGCATGGCTGAATCCCATACAGCCAAGACCCACTGCCGATACTTCCAATCCCTTTCCCAATGTACGTTTTTCCATGATATCTGCTTCTCCCTTTCCTGGTGTTTCGTTCTGACTTGCTGCCCTTATTTATTCTGTTCTTTAAAAATAGTATAAAAAAATCGGGACCTCTTTAGAAGTCCCGATTGGTTATGTCGTATATACCTTAAAGTAACTACTTTCATTCTCCACCTCTTTGACCGCCCCGGTAAGGCTTGGCTGTGAAATCAGCAATTCTTTTGCCGCCTCTGTGATAGAACCTTTTTCCGCCACCGCTATCATATATTTTAATTGCTGCAAAGTCATATCCATACCCCCAATCATACTCCTGCCATACCAACTATGCGAATCAAATACAAGGCGTAAAAACCGCAGCCAACCCCCAGGGCACTGTCCTGGTATGCTTTATGACAGAGGGCGAAAATGAGGAACGCAAAGAGTCTGCCCCTTTAAATATCAGAAGCGAAAGTCCCGTTTTCCCTCCTCGATCTTCTGCAGATGCTCCTTCGCCAGCTTCAGCACCTTCTCATTGGTAATATGCACCAACTCCTTCTCAATCAGCGCTTCTCCCAGCTTTCTGGTGCTCTCCGAGCCATAATCCATCAGATACTCCTTCAAAGTCATCAGCGCATTGGGATGGCAGCAATTGACGATCTGCCCGCTCTTGCACAGGGACATAAACCGGTCTCCGGTCCTGCCTTCCCGATAGCACGCGGTGCAAAAGCTGGGAATATATCCCATGCTCATCAGCCAGTTCACCACCTCGTCTAAGGTTCGCTTATCACTGACGTCAAACTGCTCCGAGCAGTCCTCCTCCGGCTCCGGCTCCGCATAACCGCCTACGCTGGTACGGGAACCGCCGCTGATCTGAGAGATCCCCAGTTTCAGGACCCTCTCCCTGCAGGCCTTGCTCTCCCTGGTGGAAATAATCATTCCCGTGTAGGGCACCGCAATCCGGATACAGGCTACCAGCTTCGCAAAGATATCATCATCAATCCCATTGTCAAATACATTCGGATCAATATCATCCGCCCTCTTAATCCGGGGTACGCTGATGGTGTGAGGGCCTACGCCAAAGGCCGCTTCCAGATGTTCTGCATGCATCAGAAGACCCGCAAACTCATACCGGTACAGTTCCAGGCCGAACAAAACCCCCAGGCCCACGTCATCAATGCCCCCTTCCATGGCGCGGTCCATGGCTTCCGTATGATACACATAATCATGCTTAGGCCCCGTGGGATGAAGCTTCTCATAGCTTTCCTTATGATAAGTTTCCTGAAACAGGATGTAAGTGCCGATTCCCGCTTCCTTCAGCTTTCGATAATTCTCCACCGTGGTGGCGGCGATATTCACATTCACCCGGCGGATCGCACCGTTTTTGTGGTGGATTCCGTAGATTGTGTCGATACACTCCAAAATATACTCGATCGGGTTGTTCACCGGGTCCTCCCCTGCCTCCAGGGCGAGACGCTTATGCCCCATATCCTGCAGGGCAATCACCTCTCTGCGGATTTCCTCCTGGGTCAGTTTCTTTCTCGCAATGTGCTGATTCTTCTTGTGATAGGGGCAGTATACGCATCCGTTGATACAATAATTGGACAAATACAGGGGAGCAAACATCACGATCCGGTTCCCATAAAAGTCTTTTTTCAGCTGCTGCGCCAGTTCCTCAATCTGCCGGTTACAGTCCTCCAATTCACAATCCAGCAGCACAGAGGCCTCCCTGTGGCTTAAACCCTTCCGCTTTCTGGCCTTCTCCAAAATTTCCTCAATCAGCTTTCGGTTTTTCCGGTTTTCCCATGCATAGGCAAGGGTTTCCTCAATTTCCTGATGGTTGATAAACTCCTCCGCCCTCTTGGATGACGGGTCATACATACTCTGATTCATACCATTCTCCCGCGGCTATTGCCGCAAACTCCTTTCTCTTTCCGGTGGGTCTGCGCGCCTTTTCTGCCAGATGTTCTCCTGACTTTTTTCAGGTACGCTCCTCCCTGTCAGTTTCTCCTTATTTATCCTGCTTCATAAAAAGAAAAAACGCCCCGAAAGGCGCACACGCAGCATTCGACAAGCCGCGTTTTCCACGGACTCTGCCAGAAAATGCCTACAGAAGGAGAAGGTTCCCGTCCTTCCATTTGTTATGTTCCTCTCTTCCATGTCAGAAAGCCTCTTTCATGTCAGCAGTATAAATTATTTTCAGTTTACTATAAATGAGGATTATTGTCAATCTGCAACATCATTTCCCCCTAATTCCCCTGATTCTTTCCCATCGGCGTTCCCACTTCAATCAGATTTCCATCCGGATCATAAAAACGGATTACCTTCTGCCCCCATGAATGCTCCGTCAGATGGTTCACATATTCAACAGGCTCTTTATAATTCTCCAGTTTCTTTACAAAACGATCCAGATCCGCCTCCTCAAAGTAAAGTTCTGCTGCATGATTCCTGAAAATGACCTCTTTTTTCAGAAATTCTTTCCATATTCCCACATCCTGAAGCACCAGCCCTTCTGTCAGGATCACATTGCCATCCTGATTCAGTACCACATCCAGTCCAAACAATTCCTTATAAAATGCTATCGACCTTTCCATGTCTTTTACGGTAATCAAAACATTCTTTAGTTTCATCCTCTTTCCTTCCCTTTTTATCCATCCCTTTCTATAAGTTTCAAAAAACCGCGCTGCATGCAGGACAATCACATTAACCCGGCTTGCCATACTTCTCTAAACTCTTTTTAAAGTCCCTTAATCACCTCCCAAACCCCTTCCTCCTCATTACTCAGCGTCACATGCTTCACCTGTCTCTTCACCCGTTCCGGCGCATTCCCCATAGCATAACCCTCCCCTACCGCCTGCAGCATTCCCACATCATTCTCCCCATCGCCAAAAGCAGCCGCCTCACTGAGCGGTATCTTGTAATAATCACACAGATATCTTACTCCCGCCGCCTTATCCACCGAGCCATCCATCACCTCCAGGTAATACTCATTGGACCGCAGAATGGACAGTCCGGGATAATTCTTTTTCAAAAACATCTCCGCACCGGCAATCCCGTCCGGATTTCCCATAAGCAGGAATTTGTGGACTCCTCCGGCCTCTAAAAAAGCTTCCCGGATTTCTCCGGCCTTGGACTTCTCCTCCGTAATCCTCTCTTCCCGCATAACCCAGGGATTCTTATCGTCCTCGGTCACCCACAGTTCTCCGCTATAAGCATTCACGCATACCTCCGGACACACCTTCTTCAAAGCAGAGGCAATCTCCGCCGCCAGTCCCAGTTCCATCTGCCGGCTGTAAAGCGCCTTTTGGTTCTCGTCCAGAATCAAACCGCCGCTGTAGCAGATGACAGGCCTTCGATTTCCCAATTCCCGCTGGATCACCCTCACCCCATCCGGCGTCCGGGCCGATACCAGAATAAAAGGAATTCCCTTTTCATCCAGATCCAGAATTTTACTTCTTGTCCTGGGAAAAACATGATGGCTGTTGTTTAACAGGGTACCATCAATATCGCTGTACAAAATCCGTATCTCTTTTTTCATAATCTCCATCCTTATCTCCGTCTCCTCCTACTGCCGCAGCAATCCATTGATTTCCCGCTGCAGCTTTAAAAGTCCGCTGTCAATGGATCTTCCGCCATTGACCATACGGCTGATCTCTCCGTCCGCCAGATTCATCGCTGCCGGATACCTGCGGAAATTAGGCGCCTCCACAGCTTCCTCCATCACCTGGCGAATCACCTCCACATTCATATTGTTGTTTCCCGGAATGTCATTTCCCAGTACCTGCTGCAAAAGCGGCGATTCCACTGCCCCCCGCAATGCAGGCATCCCCTGGGAGGCTTCAAGAAGATGAAGCTGGGTCTCCTCCTCATAACAAAGTTCCTTGATAAACTCCCAGGCCAGGGCCTCCTGCCCGGTTCTGCTGCCGATTCCCATAAGAAGGGTATCCAGGCCCGATCGTCCCGTGCCCTCCGGCCCCGCCGGAAGCTTTATACAATCCCACTCAAAATCCGAATACTTTTTAATTCTCCAGGGATAGGGTTTGTAAGTCCGGTATTCCGAAAACGCAAAAGGCCGAAAGGCTACTTTCCCCTGGTCAAATTCTCTTGCCGACACGGCATATCCTTCGTTGATCTCATTCAAATCCCGGACAAACCGGATAGCCGCCTCCACCCGGGAATCCGCAAAATGCGAAGTGATCCCATTCTTTTCAAACAATTCGATCCCATTGGAATTCACCGCTTCCTTCCATCCATAATCAAAACAGCCAAACTGATCGACGAGGCCGTCCCCGTCCGCATCCCTGGTAATCTGGCGGCTGACCGCCAGAAATTCTTCCCAGGTCCAGTCCTTTCCTGGCATGTCAATCCCCTCTCTGTCCAGCAGCGTTTTATTGACAAACATCAGCGTGGGCACACTTTCATACGGAAGCGCATACTGGATATCCCGGATATTTCCATAGCGATACGCACCCGGATAATAATTGCCGCTTTCAAATTCTTTGTCCTTTTCTATCAGGGATTCCAGATTCTTCAGCACCCCCAGAGACGCCAGCATATCCAACTCCCCTGCCGGAATCATAAAAACATCCGGTTCCTCTCCCAGAAGAATCTGCTCCGCCAGCCACTCTGAATAATCCTCTTTGAGAATCCCGCTAACATATTCCACCCTTACCCCTGGGTGTTTTTCCTCAAACCGCCGGATTGCCGTATCAACCACCTCGTAACAGTTTCCCGTAGGCACGTCCCAGTAGCTTCCGGCAATCATCCCAAACCGAAGCACCGTTCCCTGCCGTTTTTCCCATAAACTGTAGCAAATGCAGCCACCGGCAATGCTGAGCAAAAGAATCCCTATGACCGCCGGAATCCAGATCATTCTCTTCTCTCCGTATCTCATAAAGCCGTTCCCTTCACTGTCCTGCTCTTTCACTGCTCTTCTCCTTCACTGTCCCCTCTTGTCAATCGCCCTAAAACAGGTCCATGTTCCGGGTAGTCACCCCTGTCTGCACCGCCCAAATGGCCAGCTGGGTCCTGTCCCGCAAATCCAGCTTGCTCAGGACAGAACTCAAGCAGTTGCGCACCGTCCCTTCCGAGAGGCTCAAAGCTGCCGCAATCTCTTTGTTGGATCTGCCATAGCCTACCTGCTGAATCACTTTCCACTCCGTCTTTCCAATATCTTCGATGTTCCGGTCATCTACCTGAATGGTATAATTTCCTTTTGCCATCTGGGAAAAAAGACGAACTACCTTCACCGCGATATCCGGATTAATCATAGCTTTTCCGCTATACACCGTGCGGATTGCCGAGGCCAGTTCTGCCATGGACACCCCTTTCAGAAGATAACCGCTGGCGCCATATTTGAGAGCATTATATACATACTCGTCATCATCAAAGGTCGTCAGGATAATGATCTTGATCTGCGGATAATTCTCCTTGATAATCTGGGTACAGGACACCCCATCCATCCCCGGCATCCGCACATCCATCAGTATCACATCCGGCTTTGCCCCTCGCACCGAACGGATAACCTCCCACCCGTCAGCCACCGTATCGATGACCTCCATATCCGGATTGGCAGACAATACAATCCTCAGGCTATCCCGGATTAATTCCTGGTCATCCGCAATCATAAGTTTTATTTTCTCCCTCATTCATGCTCCTCCCCCCAGCGGATCGGTATCCGGGCAATAATATAAAATCCCTCCCGGCTCCCATACCCCAAAGTTCCCTCCAAAAGGCTCAGCCGCTCCTCCATATGTTTTAATCCAAACCCCTCTTCCACCTTCTCACAGCCAATGCCGTTATCCTCTATGCGGATAGTCAGCCATTGATCTGTCTTGGAAATGGAAATGGTGATTTTGTCCGCATGACCATGCCGGATCGCATTGGTGGTGGCCTCCTGGACTACCCGGTAAATCACTTCTTCCTCATCCTCGTGAAACCGCAGCGGCTTTACCTGATTCTGAAACTGAATCTCTGCCCGGGAAGCGGCCCCTGCATCCCTCAGCATTTTCACAATGGCCTCCTCCAGTTCCAGTTTTTCCAGCGCATCCGGCCTTAACTTTTTGACAGAACGGCGGACATCGGTCATGCCCTCTCTTGCCACCTGCCCGATTTTTTCCAGCTGCTGCTTCGTAGCCTCCGGAGAAAGGTCAATCATGGTCAGGCAGGCATCAACGCCGGCCACAATCCCTGTCAACGCATGCCCCAAAGTATCATGAATCTCCCTGGCCAGCCGGTTTCTCTCCCGCATCTCTGCATTTTTCTCCGCCTCCACGGCATACTCTTTTAACTTCCGGTTCGCCTCCTCCAGCTGCTCGTTAAGATTCTGAATCCTCTCCCTCTCCTGATATTCTCCCTGGATCAGCATCACCATATAGAGAATAAAAAGCACCAGATTCATAGAAGCAAGCACACTCAAAGTCCCCTTCAAAAATGCCTGGGTACTGGTATGATAGCCTGTGAGAAAGGCTTCCCAGGGAATCATATTAAAATAATTCCCGGTCAGATTGTAATTGACAATGGTATAGAGCCCCACAATGGCAATCCCCAGGATCAGCTTCTGACGGCTTCCCCGCTGCCCCCGCACCAAATCCGCCACCACCAGAAGAACCAGGCCGTTATAATTCATATTCAAGGCTACGGTGGTTCCGATACACAAAAACATTTCCCCTGCCGTGATGAAAAAACGCACATGCTTTCCCTTATGCTCCCAAAGCTGGCCCAGGCAGCTCAAAAGTACCAGGCACAGGTACCCGGTAATCGAGGCAATCCATATCGTCCTGGGTTTCCAGGGCCTGACCCGGATCAGGTTCAGAAATGCCTCCGCCTCCATGGCATCCACAATCCTCCAGATACTGAATGTCATGCTTCCCGCCACCAGGCATACCACCGCAAAATTCAAAATATAGACCGCCTGCTGTAAATTTGTGATGATTTTTTCTCTGCTCATTCCTCTGCTACTGCCACCCATCGCTTCCATATTGTTCCAGGTTCCCCCTGGTAACCAGTTCCGTCCGGATTCTGACAACCTTTTCCACCGGCTGCCCCTCCAGAATCCGATAAACTGCAGAAGCTGCCTCTCTGCCGATCTCCCTGGGAAACTGAGCCGCCGTGGCCGCCATAAATCCGGCCTCAACCATGGATTTGCCATCCGGAGAACCATCCACCCCATATACGGCAATCTTTCCCTCCAGCCCTGCATCTTTCAAAGCAGCCATAGCCCCCATGGCCGCCAGGTCATTCAGGCACATGATAATATCCGTTTCCGGATACTGTTCCAACAGCTCCTCCGTCACCGGCATCGCCCTTTCCAGCTGGCCCAGGCAATCCCCTTCCGCCAGAATCCGGAACTCCTCATGCCCCTCTATGGCATCCTTAAACCCTTGAATCCGATCCACCCCTGATTTCGCTGCGCTATGGGTCAGAAGCAAAATATTCCCTCCGGCCGCATGCTCCAAAAGATGAGCGGCACACAACCCGCCGGCCTGATAATTGTCAGACACGATCGTACAGGCCACCCTTTCCGATTCAAACACATCCGTATCCACCACAATTATCGGAATTCCCACTTTTGAAGCCTCCTCGAGGGCCGGCCCGATTCTTTTCCAATCCACGGGGTTAATAAAAATCCCATCTACATTCCGGTCAATCAGTTCCTGGACCTGGTCAATCTGCTTTTCCACATCCAACGCCGGGTCCCTGGTAATCAGAATATCCCCTCTGGCCTCCAGCTGGCTGCGGATCTCATCATCAATAATCTCATAGAAAGGATTGTTCATGGTCATATAAGTAGCACCAAACTTATACTTTTTGCCCTGTCCCATGGTCTGTTCCAACCCCTCATTCGACGAATACCAGGCAAACGCAGCCACCAATATCCCCAGCAAAACCCCCGTCAGTATCTGCAACACCTTCTTATCCTGCCGTCTCTCCATACCACAATCCTTTCCTGCCCGTCAGGTTCCCCTGTTACCCCTGAATTATTATTTTATCACCAGAACGCCACTTTTGAAAGCCGCTTTTTCTATCACCCGGCTGTGGGAACAGGCTTCAGGGAGCCACCTCCCGTGCCTCCCTGATCCCTTTTCACAGTTCCTCTGCCGCCTTCAGGATCTTTTCTACATTCTTTTTCCCGTTTTCCTTTCCCACACTGGTCAGGAATGAAACGCCGCCGGAAATCACTGCTATCCCTATCCCAAACACTCCCCTCAGAATATTCGCTTCCTGCACAAACCCGGTGTATGCCATCAATCCGCTGATTGCCATGGCTGACAGCGCCAGCCGTCTCCAGGCTCCGATTCTCTGCAAAGCCTCCGTCTGCATTTTTGCCTCCCGAATCAGAAATTCTCTTTGTGTTTCAGGCATCGCTTTTCACTCCTTTTCCATGTGAGACATTATCTGCACCTTTACATTTCTTAGTAAGACAAACCTGGATCAAAGAATCCAAGCAAAACGCCTACAAATGCAATCACAACCAGCAGAAGCATTACCATCGTGGGGGAAATTTTTCTTTTTGTCATCAGCCACCAGCAGAAAATCACGGTTCCGGCCGAGAGCAGCTTGGGATAAACCGAATCCAAGGTGCTCTGCAGTTCAATCACTCCCGGTATTGCAAAAGATGTGGTAACATTGATCCAGCTGGCCGCCACTGCGCCGATTACCATGGTACCGATCATGATAATAGAATCTCTTAACGCCTGGGCCTGCTCCCCTACCAGCAGTTCCACGGCTTTTCCGCCCATTTCATAACCCTTAAAGTAGGCAAATTTCATCCCGAAGAACATCAGCAGGTTCCAGGTAACGATGTAGAAAATCGCCCCCAAAGGTGAACCGTTTCCCGAAAGCCCCAGGCCGATACCCAGAAGAATCGGAATCAAGGTGCCTACGATCAGAGAATCGCCAATTCCCGCCAACGGCCCCATCAGACCGGCACGGATACCATTAATGGTCTCCCCGTCAAGCGCCTCGCCGTTTGCCTTGGCTTCCTCCAGGCCGGCAGTCATACCGACCACCAGGGTCCCGATCTGAGGCTCCGTATTAAAGAACGCCGTATAAGTCTGCATGGCATCCTTTTTCTCCTCCTGAGTATCATAAAGTTCATCTACAACCGGCAGCATGGAGCAAAGGTATCCAAAGGTCTGCATGTGCTCCTGGGAAAAGCAGGTCAGGTTGCCGTAAAACCAGGATAAAAAAGATTTATTCAGTGTTTTCTTTGATAATTTTTTCATCTTTAAATATCCTCCTCTTCATCGTCATATGCGGCCGCCCCTGCCACTGCCGGACGCAGCTTCAGCATCTGGATCTTATAGTTGGTTACTGCAAAAAATCCGCCGATTGCAGCCGCCCCGATCAGGTTCACGCCCATGCAGGCCGCCAGGGTAAAGCCAAAGAAAAAGGTAAGAAAATCCAGGGATTTGTTGATCACCTGCTTTAACAAAATAGCGACTCCTACTGCCGGAAGCAAGCTGCCCACGGTAAACAAAGTCTTCATCGCCACGCCATCCATGGGAAGATAAGCTTTCATCAAATCTACCATGCTGGAACCTGCCATCGTAATGATTACGGTAGGCAAGAAGGAGCACAGAAAATGCGAAATCCACGGAAACCCCATATTTACCAGGTACAATTTCTTAAAATCACCCTTTTCCACTGCCTTCCAGCCTATGTGCTGCCAAAGCAGGTTCACAGTTGCTGTTCCGTAGAACAGTACGGTTCCCAGCGTTCCCACTGCTGCCCCGAGAGCCGCCGCCATATCCCTTGCCGCAGAAGAGGAAGGGTCCAGTCCCATGCCTTTGATGGCGCAAACGGAAAGCGGGATGCCGATGTAGCTGATCGCACGCACATCGGCGGATACGGTTCCTCCCGGCGTTACCAGCGCTATGTAAATCACCTGAATCGCCGCACCTAAAATAATGCCAGTCTGCATATCTCCCAGAATCAACCCCACTACCATACCAGCTACCAGGGGCCGGCCCAGTGTATAGTTGCCAAATGTTGTTCCGCCTAAGCCCGGCATACTGGATAAGCATGCACACAGACCCAGAAGAATCGCCTGTATCATATTAATCTGCATAATGTCTGCCGCCTTTCTCTGTTCTATTTGATTTTAATTAAAGCCGAACTGCCCTCTGAATTTGGTCCAGTTTCCGATGGCTTCATCCTTTAACAGTGCAAATTCCACGCTGTATCCCTGTTTCATAATATCCTCCAAGGCCTGTGCCTCCTCCTGGGTTATGGACTGGTTGTTTCCCAGCTTCTTGGCCCCCGGCCGGTCGTTACAAGGACCGATGACCACGGTCTTGATTCCCGATTGAAAACCCTGGTCCACCAGGATTTTTTTCATATCCACCGGATTCTTGGTAATCAGAAAATACTGGTCCTTGCTATCCAGTACCTTCTGGCATTTTGCCTTCCACTCTTCCATCGTCCACACAAAAGTCTTCTTGCCGGAAGCGCTCTTATAAGCTGCCTTCAATACTGGATTGCTTGCTGCCAGGTCATTGACTGCCACCAGTCCGTCACAGGGAAACTCCAAAGCCCATCGGGTACAGGTCTGGCCATGAATCATACGGTCATCTACGCGGATAAAGGATACTGACATTTTATTTTCCTCCTTATTTTCGTTCATTTATTTTTCGCTCATTCATTAATAGTTTTCGCCCCTCACCTACGGTTCGGCGGCATATCGCCGAAAGGCATTTGCCTCCCTTATATTTCACTTTCTTCTTCGTCTTGGCTCAGATCCATCTCCTGCATGGCGTTTTTAGATTCCTCAAGCATGCTGACTGCCAAACCGTCCAGATCGATGGCATCCTTCATCATGGACGCTGTCAGCGCCATAGGAAGATTCATGCCCCCGAATGCCCGGGTCTTATCAAGAAGCCCCCTCTGTGAAAGCACATCCAAGGCATTGGTCAGAGGAGAACCTCCGATAATGTCCGCCAGAAGAATGATCTCATCCTCTTCCTTTATGACATCCACAACCTCCTGAAACCGCGTTACAAACGCATCCGCCCCCATGCCGTCTTCCATGCTTGCGCTTAAGATATCGCCCCGTTCGCCTCCTGCCAGCATTTTCAAAACGCTGTGAAGGCCGGGTGCAAAAGTACCATGACTGACAAGCACTACATACTTCATACCACTACCTCCTCCTTTTTTATCTCTCATGTTTTTGCTAAAGCTATTGTATCAATATTCTTTGTGTGAAACATCTGTCTATTGTCATGAGTTTTTAAGCTTTTTTGTTACATTTGTCATGGTTGGGATGACAAATGGTATTCGAGCCGTTTTTTCTTTGTGAAAAATTAATTGACTTTTCCTGACAATGGCTCTATAATACTATCTTAGTAATATTATCATTTTGATATTATCTACTCGATATAATGATGCTACAGAAGAACAATTTCATCCGGGAACGCAATATCGCTCAGAAACATACTATCGCCCTCAAAATAAAAGAAAGGAAAATTCTATGATGATCTACAATATTAACGACTTAAGAAAAGCCTGCGCAGAGGGTAAGACCTTCAAATACCTGTTTTTCTGGGGCCACACCCCTGCCAAGGACGGCCGCATTCATGAAGCCTGCTTAAGCCAATGGTGGCCGTGCCTCTTTCAGGTAGACCATGTGGAGTACAGCTGTGCAGAGCAGTTTATGATGGCAGAAAAGGCACGAATGTTTGCCGACGAGGAAATGCTTGCCGAGATTATGAAAGCCTCCCATCCGAAAGAGATGAAAGCCTATGGCCGTGCCGTAAAAAATTTTGACAAAGATCTTTGGGATTCCCAGTGCTATGACATTGTGAAGCGGGGAAATCTGGCCAAATTTTCTCAAAATCCGGAACTTTGGGAATTTCTGAAAAATACCCGGCAGAGAATTTTGGTGGAGGCCAGTCCCAGAGACCGGATCTGGGGAATCGGTATGGGAAAAAGCAATCCTGACGCACTCTACCCGCAGAAATGGAAAGGAGCCAATCTCCTCGGCTTTGCCTTGACCGAAGTACGGGATATCCTTTTGAAAAAAGAAGCCACACCAGAAGACATTCTGCGGGACAAGGACGGTCTGACTGAGGAAGAATTTCTGGCCGCCTACCAGCCGGGCGATTACCCCAGACCCTCTGTAGCAACCGATATGGTGATTTTTACCGTAACCGATGAAGGGGAGAGCAATTACCGGAGGCTGCCAGAAAAGGAATTACGGCTTTTGCTGATACGGCGAGGCGGCCATCCCTATCTCGGCTGCTGGGCCCTGCCCGGAGGATTTGTCCGCCCCACAGAGACTACGGAAGAGGCAGCCGCCAGAGAACTACGGGAGGAAACCGGCGTGGATCAGGTGTATTTAGAGCAGCTTTACACCTTCAGCCAACCGGGACGGGACCCTCGTACCTGGGTTATGAGTTGTTCCTACATGGCATTGATTGACAGCAGCAAGGTTCTTATCGAAGCCGGGGACGACGCAGATCAGGCCGCCTGGTTTAAGCTGACCTGCCGGATGGTTCACCATGAGCAGGGAACGGAACTGTGGGAACTGGCGTTGTCCCAGGAAAATACCATACTCCGCGCCCTGCTGGAAAAAACAGGAAAAGAACCCTTTACCCAGTGCCGGATTCTGGAAAACGACGGCCTTGCCTTTGACCATGCGCGCATTGTAGCTTATGCCCTGGAGCGGCTTAGAGGCAAACTGAAGTATACGGATCTGGCGATGCATCTTATGC
Source organism: uncultured bacterium (assembly GCA_947063875.1). Classification (GTDB taxonomy): domain Bacteria; phylum Bacillota; class Clostridia; order Lachnospirales; family Lachnospiraceae; genus Brotaphodocola. The sequence continues at coordinate 14,197 of CAMSTY010000017.1, read as the reverse complement.
CAGAATATTTCACCCTGACACAGCTACAGCAGGTCTATGAGGTGGTGCTGGACCAGGAACTGCCCACGGCAGCCTTCCGGCGCAAAGCAGCCTCCATGGTCAAGGAGACAGAACAGTTTACGGAAAACGCCGGGCACCGGCCTTCCCGATTATATCAGAAAAATCAGGGATAGGCTTTCTCAAAGCCTGGTTTTTATATGAACTTCAAAGAGAGTTGGAAAGGAATGAAGGAAAGGACAGTACCGAATGGACAGAAAAGCAATTGCAAGAGAAACTTTGAAAATCATGAGGCAAGGCTACTATCTGCTTCCGGCAGCAAAGACAGCGTCAAAGCCATCCGACGCCTCCTCCGCATCCGTAGGAAAACGCATTGACATCCTGGATGACATGAAGCATTCCATAGACGCCAGCCTGCTGATTTCCCCCGCAGAAGGCGAAAAACTTCTGAAAAAATATGAAAAACCCGGCAAAGACATCGAAAAATCCACAGATGGCCGCCGGAAAGCAAAACACAAAATTACCGTAGAAAACCTGGCTGCCGTTGCCGCCATCCGCAGGCTCCACGAAGAAGGAAAAGCCTCCATCGGCGTGCTGAATTTCGCCAGTGCAAAGAATCCCGGAGGCGGATTCCTCAACGGCGCCACGGCCCAGGAGGAAAGCCTGGCCGCCTCCGGCACCCTGTACCGGGCGCTGACCCGCCACGAGGAATATTACCGGAAAAACCGGGCCCAAAGTTCGATGATGTACACCGATTATGCCATTTACGCACCGGACGTGATATTCTTCCGGGATGAGAATTTCCGCCTGGCAGCGGAGCCGGTGAAGGCTTCCGTCCTGACTCTTCCCGCAGTCAACATGGGGCAAATCCTCCTAAAAGGGGAAGATCCACAGCAGGCGGAAGCAGCCATGAAAAGACGGATGAAGCTGGCGCTTTGCATCTTTGCCGAACAAGGAGCAAAGCATCTGGTATTGGGCGCCTACGGCTGCGGCGTGTTCCGCAACGACCCGCGAAAGATAGCGGCCTGGTGGCAGACACTGTTGGAAGAAGGCATGGGAGATTATTTTGATTCCATCTTTCATGCAGTGCTGGACCGATCTCGGAACCAGGAATGTATCCGCGCCTTTGAGCAATTCTTTTCGCCGCTTATGGATTGCAGCGGCTGCACGGAAGATAACCGTCCTCCATCAACGTTTTCCGGCTCCCGCTGAAATACTCCCTGTTTTTGGCGTTCATTTCCTGTGCGCTGGCGCAGGAAGGTTTATGAAACTTTTTTGTATTTACATTCAACACATAATCATATTCTTTGCCTTCCTGGTCTGCTGTCGATGCCGGCCAGGATTCATCCAGGCAGCTGTCGCCGGTTTCATAATCGATCATAACCCCCGGCTGCACATTATAGCAGTATACATTGAAGCAAATGCCCTCGCCATTATCTTCCACAGAAAAGCCTTCCATCAGGACTCCAGAGGCAACCAGATTGTTCCCGTCAAAGCAGGGAGTCACACGATATAACACATGATTCCCGGTCTCTTCCACATATTCCGCCACCAGGTTCTCCCAAGGAAGCATTCCCTCCACATTCAGATACCGCGTTCCTGTGATCAGGTTTTTCTCATTGGCATTTTCTCCAGCCAGCTGATAGCCAATCAGATGGCAACGATTATACAAATGCTTATCTGCGATAACATCATACTGTACCGTCTGCCATCCTGTTGGTTTCACTCTGCTGATGTTCCCCCGCTCCCCTGTCGGCATAAGTTCCTGGCAGATATTCGCAAAAGCCATCCCGCAGCGGCCAAGGCTGTCTAGTTCACTGTAGTTCTCAAAGACCTCGGTCGTAATTTCTTCAGGCGTAAAAAAAGGAGTCCCGTTATTAATAGAAACACTCGCTTCCCCTGCATATGGCAAAAGAGTCTCATACCATTGATGAATCTGATCCTGGTCTCTGTTCCCAGACAAATCTTTTGCCGTTTTCGTATCGGCCCCCACCGTATTTCCATCCGGCGGCCCCTGAAGAAAAACCCCCATACAAAATAAAATTACCAATAATACAGCGGAACATATCGCCCCTGTTAGCGTTCTTTTTCTCTTCATCGAACTTCATTCCTATCCTTATATTTTACTAAAATATGCTTCACAAAAGAATACCGTTATTCTATCACAGCATATCTTAACTGGCAATAAAAATGAAAGTAATTCGATCCGTCTGATTTATCGCTTGATTTTTTCTGACTGCTACCATATACTGGTAAAAAGAGGTGATATATTTATGAACAAACGAAACCGTTTGCCACAAATCCGATTATCCGATGCACAGAAGGAAAAGTTAAAGGCGGAAATAAAAGCCTTTTATCTGGATGAACGCGGTGAAGAGATCGGAATGATCGAACAAATGCAATTATTGGAATTGTTTGAACAAAAGATGGCGCCTATCATTTATAACCGGGCCCTCGAAGATGCCAAAAGATGGTTTACTCAAATGATGGATGATTTAGATTCTGACTATTATGCTTTATACAAAGAAGAAAACTGAAAATCCTGGAGTAAATTATCACTAGACTGTAAATCAAAATCTAAAAAAAGAAATGATCCTACGAAAAAATATCTTGCCTTATCAATGGGTCGCCACTCCGCCTAAATCATGGCAATGTCATCTTTTCAAGGACAGAGATAATTCAAAAGTTCAATTTTTTTCTTAATCATAATCGTTTTAGATTTTTCCACAATCGAATTGTTTTTTTATTAAATATAGACTATAATTACAACTATAAATCAGGATTTTCAATGAATTTCTTGAACTTTCCTTATTTTTTTAATTTTTAGCGCCTTATAAATGATGGCGGCAGTTCCTGCGATTGTACAACTATGCCAGTAAGGAATCATAGTATAATAGTATTAGGATAAACAGTGTTTCGATCATTATCAGCAATAAGAACGGGGTGGAGATTGCAATGAGGAATAAGCAAAGCAAAGAGAATATAAACAAGGGTATTTCCTTGCCACTTTCTATTATTTTGATTTTTGCTGTTTTAGCATGTATTGTGTTTTTGGTGTCATATAAGATTTCCAGGGAAATGTCCGAGTCTGCTATTCAAAATTTAAATGAGAGTCTGAATCTGATCAGAAGCACCATCGAGGCAGTCTTGAATCAAGAAGCAGAGTTTCAGAAGCTTATGGCACAGGAGATTGCAGAATCAGAAGATTTAAAGGAACCCATCCTTCGTTATGGCGAAAACCAGACTATGATTCAAATTTCCCTGATTTGTGCAGGAGAGACCGAGGGCATTACAAGCAAAGGGGAGCGGTTTACAGAAGAAGGCCTTGACTTTACCGCAAAGGGAACGCTCGATGGCGTGGACATCTCCAAATCCTATCTGAATCACATGGGAACATGGGCATATACCATGAAATGCCCGGTTATAAAAGACGGTGAGGAGATTGCTTCACTGTATGTAGAATATATTTATGATTCCTTTAACAAGTCACTCCCGGAAGGTTTTTATAATAAAAGGGCAATGCTCTATATCATGGATGGTGAGACGGAACGGTTTATCCTAAAGCCTAAGGGAATGGGCGAGCGTGATGCCGGACATCTGAATTTATCTGATTATTACAGGGCAAATGAAATTAATGAGACGGAAATCCGGAATGAAGTTGCCGAATGCCTGAAAGAGCGGCGTAATATTATGTTTTATCATGATATCAGAGGCAAGGATTCCCTGAACTACATGTGGGCGGTAAACGGCGGCACCATATATCTGGTGGGTTATGTGCCGATCGAGGCGATCCAGCAGGAAGGAAGAACCGTCAACCAGAATATCTTTATTGTCGTTGCCGTAATGCTGATTGCTTTTTTCCTGTGCTGTGTTTTGTATTATCTGAATCACAGACAACAAAACAAACTGAGGGAAGAACGTGAGAAAGAGAGGGAAATCCACAATCAGCAGCTGGCGGAGGCGCTGCAGGCGGCCCAAATTGCAAGCAACTCCAAAACCACTTTTTTGTCGAATATGTCGCATGACATCCGAACGCCGATGAATGCCGTTCTCGGTTTTACCATGCTGCTTGCAAGAGATGCGGAGAATCCGGAGAAGGTAAGGGAATATACGCAGAAGATTAGGGCATCCGGCCAGCATCTGCTCAGCCTGATCAATGATATTTTGGATATATCCAAAATTGAAAGCGGCAAAGTCGTACTGTCAGTTGAGGAATTTACCTTAAATGATCTGGTATCGTCGGTAGACGCAGTTATACGCCCGATGGCACAAGACAAAGAACAAAAACTCTTTGTTGATGTCACAGGTATCAAATATGAACGTTTACTGGGTGACGAGACCAGGATCAATCAGATCCTGATCAACCTTCTTTCTAACGCAGTAAAATATACGCCGAAAGGCGGCAGCATCTGGTTCCGCATCATTGGTCTGAAACAGCGTTCCAGCCAGTTCGAGCATATAAGAATCGAGGTGGAGGATAACGGATACGGCATGACGCAAGAGTACCTGAAGACCATTTTCGACGCATTTACCAGGGCGGAGAACAGTACCACCAATAAAGTCCAGGGTACAGGCCTTGGAATGGCAATCACTAAGAACATCGTGGAACTGATGGGCGGGACGATAGATGTTTTCAGTGAAGAGGGCAAAGGAAGCCTTTTCCGGGTTGAGATGGAGCTGCGTATACCAGAAGGCCAGATGGATAAGCAATTTTGGGCAGAAAAAGGAATCTCCCGAATTCTGGCAGTGGATAGGGACCGTGATGTATGCCATAATATACAAATCCTGATGAACGAGGCAGGCGTCGCTGTGGATCAGGCGCAGACGTTGGAAGAAGCGGTCTCACTCATACTGGACAGCCCGAAAGAAGGGTATCATGCCGTGCTGCTTGACAACCATCTGGCTAGCCAGGCAGCCGATCAAACGGTACAGAATATCAGGGACATGTTACCGGATAGCGTGCCGCTGCTCCTTCTTACAGATAATGGGACAAACGAGACAAAGAATATCATTCAAACAGACAATATCCGAATACTTTCAAAGCCGTTCTTCGTATCTGTATTTAAGGAAACGATATTAAAAATGCGGTCAGTGAAAGAAAAGAGTGATACCGGGCAGCCAGAACCGGACAGCAGTTTGGATGGACTGAATCTCCTTGCCGCGGAAGACAATGAGATCAATGCAGAAATCCTCCATGAGATTATAACGATAGAAAATGCCCGCTGTGAAATCGTCGAAAACGGGAAACTGGCGGTAGAAAGGTTTATGAATTCTGCCAAAAACGAGTTCGATGCAATTCTGATGGATGTGCAGATGCCGGTTATGAACGGGTATGACGCTACAAGAGCGATCCGGGCATTAGCACGCGATGATGCACGGCATATACCAATTATAGCCATGACAGCCAACGCATTTGTGGAAGATGAGAAGGAAGCCATAAATGCCGGAATGAATATCTATTTGACAAAACCCATCGATGTGGAAGCATTGAAGCAAGTACTGAAACAGTATATAAAAACAGACGATTGAATAATATATGCAATAAAAGGTTTTAATGCGCACTTCTTTAAAAGACGGAGGCAATTATGATAAGCAACAACAAGAAAAGATTGAAAAATCTAACCGCCATATGCCTGGCGGGAGCAACAGTTCTTACAATGGCAGCATGCGGCCGAAAGAACGGATCAGGTGTAAATCTGGCCCAGATGGAGGAAAGCAATGTTAAGATTGTGAATTTATTCAGTCCCATGGAGAAAATGGATGCTAAAGTTAAGAACGTTGCCAGAAGTGCAGCAGATAAAACGATCATGCTTGCAGAAGAAAAACTCGGCGTGGAAGTCGGATATGTGACCTATACAGCAGAAAATTACCAGGACAAAACGTATGATGATGTGACGCTTGACCGGGCCCGTAATAACATGGATGATATCTATCTGCTCAATCCGGATACGATGCGGACGTTGGGAGAAGAGGGTAAGTTAAGAGATCTTTCCGACCTTAAATGTGTTAATAATTTGAGGGATGTCGTGAAAGCGGCAAATATTATAGACGGAAAACTGGTCGCCATCCCGCAGGAAGTAGTCGCTTACGGCCTGTTTATCAACAAAGACATGTTTAATCGATACAGCCTTCCCCTGCCGGAGACACCGGAAGATTTTCTGGAATGCTGTAAAGTATTTAAAGAAAACGGAATTGAAACGCCGGTGGGCGCCAACAGATGGTGGCTGGAAACTTTTGTCCTGGCACAAGCTTACGCAGATTTATATAATGGCGGGAATACAGAGGCAGAGATTGAAGCATTAAACAACGGAGACAGCAAGTACAGCGACTATATGCGTCCCGGGTTTGAATTTCTTCAGGAAATGATAGATCTGGGTTATATTGACGCCAAAAAGGCTTATGTAAGCGAGGCAATGGAAGGAGAAAGGGAAGATTTCCTGGCACAGAAGATACCGATTGTCATGGCCTACTGGGGCGCCGCCAATACGGAAACTGCTTACGGCAATCCGGATTTTGAAATGCTGGTTATTGGATTTCCAAGCAACCGCGGACGTGTGCCGATTATAACTATGACGGGTTTTGGCATCGGTAACAATGCCGAGCATGCAGAAGACGCGGCCGCCGTGCTGGATATTATACTCTCGGATGAAGCCCTCCAAATTTATGCGGAGACCAACCGGGTGATTTCTCCTTCCAAAAATGTCGAAGTGGAGTGCATCCCGGCATTGAAGCCGCTCAATGACAGGATACAGGAAAACGTATACGTCCTTGGTTCTAATGCAGGGCTGGATGTGGAACAATGGGGAAATACATGCCTGATTGTGCGGGATTTGTTAAATGGCGCTACGGTAGACGAGTGCATGGCAAAGTTTGACCAGCTGCAGGAAGAAGCATTCAATAAATAATCCATGATGATACATCTCTAAAATAGCAAAAACCCCGCGATGCGTGAAGGGAATACGCTCCCCATAGGACAGACAATGGAACTATCCAAAAACTATCCTATGAGGAGCAAACTTATGTCTATAAAAAAATCATTTCCGATTCTCCCACTCAGGCCAATCAAGAATTCCAAGCCATTCTTCCAGGGTATTGAGCAAATATGCCATATTCTGCCCCAGGCTTCTCATGGTTTCACGGCCTTCCTGATCTTCCAAAGCTTCTCCCGGCATCCGGTGAATCAATCGCCGGCAATCCGAGGTGTGAATTTTGTCGAGAGAATCACATCCTGCCTGGATATATTTTTTAAAAAATTCCCAAGATACGTTCTGAACTGCCCTCACCATAAACAGCAGCGGTGTCCCACAGATTCAGTCCTCACTCCATAGCCTTGTCAAATACCGGCTTTAATTCCTCCTCGCACAGATGGTTTCCAAACACCTGGCCCCCTCCGGCGGCTTCTCCCCTGGCAAGGATGTTATCCCTGCCAAGAGAGCAGGTAATGGTTTACTCCACTTCTACGATACAGATCTGGGTTGCCTTCAGTCCGTTGCCGGAAGAACTTCCCCACACCTGAATGAACTGACCAGATGTTTGGTCTGCCGCTGTTGCTGTTGACATTTCTGATCTGGCTCCTCCATCGTAAATCGTTCTTATAGCAAACAGAGTATTTTCATCGTATGTAACCTCAATCTTGTTAAATTCAGAATCATCCCCACCGCCAGGAACCACTATAATATCACCGCCATTATCTGATTTTTCTGTTATAGCCTCTATCACGGTAAGCTGTCCATCCTTCAAATCTTTAATATCTCCTTCCAAATCAGGAACGCTGTTTACCCATTCTGTAAATGTACTTTGGCTTTGTGCTTCCGGTTCATTTCCCTCCGTATCTGCTGCCGGTTCCGGAGTGGAAACCTCATCCTCTGTATTGTCCTCCGGGGGCAGTTCTTCCTGAACCACCTGTGATTCCTGGGTCTCTGATGCCTCCTCCGTCTTTCCACAAGCACATGCTGCAAGGCTTAAGATGCACAGCACTCCCGTTAATAAGATCATTTTTCCTGTTTTCTTTTTCATGTCGTTCTCCTGTCACATAAAATTCACCGTTTATCCAATATTTCTTTGTTTTTTCCATTCTACCAGAGTAATCTCTAAAAAACCTTTAAAGCGGCTGAAAAAGCTTCCCTAAATCGATCCATGGAGGTAAAATTGACAAAAAAGGATAATTGCAAATCATGGTACAGGAAGGCAGTAGTCCCTTCCGTTTTGAAAGGAATAATTATGATCGTATAGTCATCATGCCAACGATTCTAAATTCTTATGGAGTATACACTGCTTTCAATACCATGATAATAAGCAAGTGTATACAGGACATCAAACTCTCTTGGAGTCAATTCCACTTCTTTTCCTTTGAAAAAGGCTTTCCGCTGCTTTGTCCGTATCTCCACATCACCAAACGTCATTTCTTTTCCGTCTACAATGGAGATACACTCCATTTCATGGTCTTCCGCCAATACTGCCTTGATTTTTTCTACAACCTGTTCTTCCGGGTCGGAAAAGGTTACGATTATCCTTTTCCCAAGCTACCACCTTCTCTCTTTAGCAAAATGATAGATTTTTTCCCAATGCTGAAATCGTATATCAGCATTGGGAAAGTGTCCATTCCTCATAACTTCTGGCTCCTTCTGCAAGCCGTTTCATCCCATCCTCCAGCCGTCTTCTGGGACAGGCTATGTTCATTCTGATAAAGAAACATCCGCTTTCCCCATACTGTTGTCCCTCCGACAAATACAGTCCTGTATGCTCTCTCAAATATTGTGTAAACTCAGCAGCACACCCCTGCATTTCCCGGCAGTCCAGCCATAAAAGATAGGTGGCCTGTGAAGGAACCGGCCTGATATGCAAATCCTCTTTCTTCAAAAAATTCTCCACAAAATTTTTGTTTTCCTGGATATACTCTCTTAAAGAATCCAGCCACGCCTCCCCTTTCGTAAATGCAGCCACAGCCGCCTCCACCGCAAAGGAATTCGGTTCTGCCACCTCATCCGTATTCAGTCCCCGCCAGACCTTATGCCGCAGGTTGGGATTTGGAACGGCCACTGCTGCTGTCTGCAGTCCGGCCAGATTAAAGGCTTTTGTGGGAGCCATGCAGGTAATACTGTTATTCTTACAGTTATCCGAAACCGAGGCAAAGGGAATATATTCCTGACCAGGACTGGTCAGATCACAATGGATTTCATCGGAAATCACAGTCACATGATATTTCCTGCACAGCTCGCCAACCTGCTCCAGTTCCTCTCTGCTCCAGATTCTTCCCACCGGATTATGGGGATTGCATAGAATCATCAGCGTGGTCTGGGGATCAGAAAGTTTTCGTTCCAGATCTTCAAAATCCATCTGATAGGTGTTTCCGTCATATCGTAACGGGTTTTCCGCAATGTTCCTTCCGTTATTTACAATGGAATTGAAGAAAATATTGTAAACCGGCGTCTGAACCAAAACATTTTCTCCCGCTGTCGTCAGCTTGCGCACCATACTGGAAATAGCCGGAACCACTCCCGTACAGAAAACAAGCCACTCCTTTTCCATGGAAAAATGATGCCGTCTCTCCCACCAGTCCATATATGCCTGATACCATTCCTCAGGCACAATGGAATAGCCAAATACACCATGGGCTGCCCTTTCCCGGATTGCCTCCTGAATGTCCGGCGCTGTCTGAAAATCCATATCTGCCACCCACATAGGCAGCTCCTGCTCTTTCACATCCCATTTCAGTGAATGGGTATTTCTCCTGTTGACAGGTTCATCAAAATTGTAAGGCATATTGCACCTCCAAACTTTCTATCGTATTTAATTCAAAGAAAATGTCACAGTCACATCCCCGTTTCCAAGAGCCTCTTCCCAACCCGTCAGATCATCAATATGTCCCAGCCTTGTATAGCTCCAGGAATTAGAGCCGTAAAAAATAACGATCTGGTTTCCGTTATACAAGACAATGTCTCCGGCGTGGGTTGTGGTCTGACTGTTGTCTGCAGGAAGGCTGGTTCCCAAAGGGCCTACCTTTTCAAAGCCGGAATAGTCGCTCATTTGAAGCACTACCGGACTTTCCCGCATCATATCCACCAAAGCAGATACTGCTACGTTCTCTTCCAATGTGGCTGAAAATATCGTATCACCAACCTGTACCTTCATATTCATCTCTGCATTCTCCTCTCCATCATTTTGGGTATCTGTTTCCATTCCACCTGCTTCATTCATTTCTGTTTCCTGTACAGGCTTTGCTTCACTTATATCCTCCGCTGATTCTGCCATGCTTCCTGTTGAATCAGAAACAGAGAGCTCCTGTATATCTTCTGCCACGGATTCTGTTGCATTTTCGGTTGCATTTCTATCTGCAGATTGCGCTTCCTGTGCATTGGCACTCTCCGTTTCCTGATAAACGGTAGGCTGTGGCATGCTTTCTGTTCTTGATGACTCTGGTGCTAAGATGGAAGCCCAAGCCTGCCCGTTGTCCTCTCTGCACGCAGTCAGAGAAAATAAGATAACCATAACCCATAGCACTATCCATATTTTTTTCATTTTCTTCCACTCCTCTTTTCACTATTCTGTTTATTGATAAGGAATTCCTGTGGGAATTGCCCGTATCAAAACAAGGATTCCAAACAGGCTTAAAACTGCCCCGAAAATCCGGTTCATCTTCCGGAAACTTTCTGTCCTTTTCTTTCTTCTGGCAAAAGCAACCACAGCGGTCAGCCCTCCCCACCAGAAATAGGTTCCGATAAATACTCCAAAAACCACCAGCCAGCCATTTTTTCCTGCACTGCCTCCCGCAATGCCAAACCAGGAAAAAGCAAACAGGAAAGTTAATATTGCCGCCGGATTCGTAATCCCTACGGCAAAGGACGACAAAAATATCTTAAATATTCCTGACACTGCCGGAACTTCCGCCGCCCCTCCTTTTCGGAGAAGCAGACGGATTCCCATCAACAGGACAATGCCTCCTCCTGCCAAATGGATAACCGTCTGGTATTCCAGAAGAAAATCTGACACTATGGTCAGCCCAAAAGCCCCGATTCCCGCATAAATGCAATCTGCTGCCGATGACCCCATTCCTGTAAGAAGTCCGGCTTTTATCCCATGTTCCCAGGTCCTCTGCACGGTCATGGCTCCGACAGCCCCCACAGGTACGCCAAAGAGCAGTCCGATCAGAATTCCCTTCAAAAACAGGCTCATACCACCTCCTTCAGCTCTCTTCTGCATATGATCTTTGTCTTTGATGGATCTACCTTATCCTTTTCAACAATCAATTCATCAATGCTGTCTGCCCGGATCACACCGCCGGAAGGGTTCATCACACTGTCAATCTTTCCTGTGATTTCTGCATCCACCGTGGAATACTCAAACGCCAGGGTGGTGTTCAGAAGCTTACAGTTCTTCATCACCAGGTTATCAATGTAACACATACCCTGAAGGCTCTCAATCGTACAATTTACCAGAGTCAGATTCTTTGCATTCCAACCCAGATATTCTCCGGAAATGAAGGAATCACATACCGTCACATTCTCGCTGTTCCAGAAAGCATCCTTGGAAAGCATCCGGGCATTATGAATCTCCATATTCTTTACCCCGTCAAAGGAATAGTTGCCCACCAGCTGGAAATCCCGCAGCACCATATTCTGGCTGTTCATGGCAAAGTAGTCGCCTTTAGCCGTCACATGTTCCATTGTCACATCCTCACAATTCCAAAGTGTTTCGGCCGCATTGGGAAAATTTACATTTTGTAAATTTACGCCCCTGCAGCGACGGAAATTCTTCGGGGCCTCGATCACTGCGTTTTCCACCGTGATATTGTCCGTATACCATACCCCTGCACGGGCCATCTCAAACCAGGTACAGTTTCTGGCGGTAATATTCTTCGCATACCAGAAGGGATACTTCCATTTGAACATGCAGTCCTCCAGTTCGATATCATGGCTCTCTTTCAGCGGCGACTCTCCATCTGCAAAAATGCTGTCGTAGATCTTCAAATTCTCTCCCTGGAATAATGCTCTTTCTCCTGTCAAATACTCCTGTCTGATTTCTCTTGTCTTCATGATTTTTCCTCCTGATTATCTGAAATTTTTAACTTACATTTCTCTGCGTTTTCTTTCCCATCCTGCTGTTCTTTCCTGATGTCTATGATAAGGATACCGGACACAGATAACATGGCTCTAACATAAAAATAAACAATTTCTAAATGAATTCTTGCAGATTTCTCAATTATAAAGTCATTCACCAAACAAGTATCTGTCTGCCGGTTATACTACATAACGCCAGAGTTTACCGGACTGCACTGGTTAAACATATATGGCTGGCGTTATGTAGTCAGGTCACTCGGAAATTTCAACTGTTAAGCAGTAAAATTTATTGCTACTTTTACTTTGTGTTTCAAGCCTTCTGTTTTCTTCCCATTTTAAGTTCTTTAAAACTTTATCCGACTCTCTTCGCCAAAGAAAGATTCCAATCGGTATTACAACGGCCTCTGCCAGTACAAATGCCAGCCAGATCAACGTCGGATTTCCAAAATGAGAGAAGGCTGCAATAAATACCACCGGCAAAACCACCTGCCTGCCCAATGTAAGCAGCATGCTCTGTACTCCCAGTCCAAGTCCCTGAAATGCTGCCGAGTAAATAAGACATACATTGGAAAGAAGATAGCTTACCGCCAAGATCCGAAGTGCCGTTACACCGATGGAAAGCATTTCCGCAGAAGCATCAAACAATAACAGCACCCATTCCGGAAAAACCTCCATTATCAGGAATAATATACTGTAAAATATCACAGAATAAAGCATCGCCCATCTGCAGCTCTGGTAAATTCTCTTTGGCTTTTTGGCGCCGTAGTTGTAAGCTACGATAGGGATCAGTCCGCTTCCCATGCCGTTTACCCCCACCGTCACAAGCCCCTGAATCTTTACACAGGCGCCGTACACCGCAACTGCTGTTGGAGTAATAACCATAAGAACGGAGTTTACATAGATGGCCAGTACCGAAGAAACAGCCTGCACCAGTGTACTGGGAATTCCTACCTTTAGAATAGCCGCCATGCAGCCTTTATCCGCCTTTGCCGTAAAATGGATTGGTATCTCCCGATTCCACCGACAGTTGATCCCATATCCGGCAAAACACCCGACCCACTGCCCGATTACCGTTGCGAGGGCGGCTCCAGCCGTTCCCATTGCCGGAATGCCAAAATACCCAAAAATAAGAATCGGATCTAAAATCAAATTCGTAATGGATGCCGCTGACAGTGTAAATAAAAACAGGGACGATTTGCCGCTTGCCATGACAAAGCGGTCAAATACCCACTGTCCCATCATTCCCAGGGAACCGAGCATACATATGCGCAGATAGGGAATTCCATAATCCATAATCGTCTCATTCCCTCCAGACTGCCACCTGAAATACGGCCTCATAGCTGACACTTCCAGAAAAGACACCAGTACCCATGCCAGAAAAGCCAGCACCAGTGCGGCCGATGCCGTCTTTTTCACCTTTTCCTGATCCCCTTCGCCTAATGCTTTGGAGATGACCGCATTTAGCCCCACAGCAATGCCAAGGCCCATGGCAGACATGAGAATCTGTACTGGAGCCGCCAGGGACAAGGCCGTCAACGCTTCTTCTGATATTCTGGAAACAAATACACTGTCCACAAAATTATAAAGGGAATTGATCAGCAGTGAAATCATCAGTGGAACCCCGGTTCTCAATACTAATCCGGACACCCTTTCTGTTCCCATTGGGTTACCGGCATTAGATTCTTCTGTCATCTTCTTTTCCTCCTACACATAAAATTACTTTTCCTGTTTTTTATAGACTACGCCCAAATTCCCACAGCTCATTCAGTCTCCTTGCCGCAATCTATCTGGGCGCTGCCGGAGTTTAAATCCAGGCCGCTTCTTCAAGTTCTTCGGCTTATCAAAAGCAAAGATATGGTTAATGGCTATAACCTTTCACTCTCCGAAACCTCCTTCTTAAAACTCAAGTATATTATAGTAAAGACAAAATCAAATAACAAATACTTATATTTAATTTGTTTGTATAGTTGAAAACTATGGAAAACTATGATAGAATTTTTTTTTAAGTCAGTCAATCCTGCCGATTGGTTCCTATCCCCTAAAATACATAGGACATTCTTTCAACGTACGGCAGACAATAAACAGACAGCAAGGAGCAGATATATGGAAATACGGGTACTTCAATACTTTCTTGCCATTGCAAG
>CAMSTY010000016.1 GCA_947063875.1 uncultured bacterium | reverse complement strand
TTCGCCGGACTTTTGAGAGAAGGCCGGATCTGCTTTCAGACGCCAGGCTGACGGAAAAAGAAAAAGAATTCCTCAAAAAGCTGGGAGAGGAAAACGCAGAATGACATTTTTTGCGGACAGCCGGCGAAAACCCCTTGCAATTATAAGAAAATTATGTTAATATCAAATTCGTTGTGACGAAGAAAAAGAGATGGTCCTCTGTTGCCCCAAAAGCATTAAAGAACATCAAACATATGAAGGAGGTTCACACAACATGAACGATATCATCAAAAAGATTGAAGACGAACAGCTGAAAGCTTCTGTACCGGAATTCCACGTAGGCGACACCGTTCGGGTGTACAACAAGATCAAAGAGGGAAACCGCGAGAGAATCCAGGTGTTTGAAGGAACCGTGATTAAGAGGCAGAACGGCGGCGCCCGCGAGACCTTTACGGTCCGGAAGAATTCTAACGGTATCGGTGTCGAGAAGACATGGCCGGTACATTCTCCGTTTGTGGATAATATTGAGGTTGTCCGGAGAGGTAAAGTGAGACGTGCAAAACTGAATTACCTGAGAGATCGTGTAGGTAAGGCGGCTAAGGTCAAAGAACTGGTAAAGTGATGAGGCAGACGAGGGGACAATGCAAATTGTCCCTTAGTTTTTTCCAGGATATCTTTGTTTTTTATCAACAGAAGGTATCCTCAGTGGACAGAGGCAATTTCCCGGAATGGACGTTTCCGTTTATATAGATGAGGTAGAATACGTGGAGTTTTATAATAGAGAAGATACGAGCCCGGTTCGTGTTTTTATGAGTTGGGTGGTGGATGTCACGGTGGTACTGGCATTCGCCTGGTTTGTACTGCATTCGTTTGGCGTACAGATTGTGATAGCGGGTCAGTCTATGACGCCGCTTTTAAATTCAGAAGACGTAGTTTTGATGAATAAACTGATTTACGATTTCAAAAAGCCGGAACGTCTGGATGTGGTGGTATTTGAACGGGAAGATAAAAAGAGCAATGTGAAACGCGTAATCGGGCTTCCCGGAGAGGTAGTGCAGATTCAGGGCGGGTATGTATATATTGACGGCGAGCGTCTGGAGGCGGCGGATGAGCTGGAACGGGTATCCCTGGCAGGCCTGGCAGAAAATCCGATTGAGTTGGCAGAAGACGAGTATTTTCTTCTCGGGGACAATCGGGACAGCAGCGAAGACAGCCGCTTCGTCAATGTGGGAAACGTAAAAAGACAGCAGATTCTTGGAAAAGTATGGTTTCGCATCCATCCGTTGATGGATATCGGTCCGATCTTTTCGCATTGATCCAATTAAGAAACAGGAGGGAAATTTATTTGAATATACAATGGTATCCCGGGCATATGACGAAAGCAAAACGCGCCATGAAAGAGGATATGAAACTGATTGATCTGGTGATTGAACTCGTTGATGCGCGTGCGCCGCTTGCCAGCAGAAACCCGGATATTGACGAGCTGGGGAAGGGGAAGGCGAGGCTGATTCTTTTGAACAAATCAGATCTGGCAGGCGAAAGAGAAAATGCTTTCTGGAAAGAATGGTTCCGGAATAAGGGATTCTTTGTGGTGGAGGTGAATTCCAAAAGCGGCTCCGGAATCAATAAGATCAACGGCGTTGTTCAGGAAGCGTGCAGGGAGAAGCTTGAGCGGGACCGCAGAAGAGGGATTCTGAATCGCCCGGTTCGTGCGATGGTAGTTGGGATTCCGAATGTCGGGAAATCCACATTTATCAATTCCTTTGCCAAAAAGGCATGCACCCGGACGGGGAATAAACCAGGCGTGACAAAAGGCAATCAGTGGATTCGCCTGAATAAAACCCTGGAGCTTCTAGACACGCCAGGAATTTTGTGGCCCCGTTTTGAGGATCAGCAGGTGGGATTGATGCTTGCGATGTTAGGGACCATCAACGATGAAATTCTCAACCGGGATGAACTGGCCATGGAGATGCTGAAGCTTCTGCAGAGGCGTTATCCGGGGATGCTTTGTGAGCGCTATGGCATTGAGGACGCAGAAGAAAAAGAACCTTATGCGATGCTGCTGCAGATCGCCCGGATTCGCGCATGTCTGATGAAGGGCGGCGAGCCGGATATATCCAAGGCTGCCGGTATTCTGATTGACGATTTCCGCAGCGGAAAGCTGGGAAGACTGACCCTGGAAATCCCTGAGGACAAAGCCGGCTGATAAAAGGATAACACGAAAAAAAGCTGGCTGGCAGATAGAAAAGAGGGCGCAGGAGGAGAATTTGCAGTGAGAAAATTGACGGAAGAGAAGCTGGCCGCAGAACGGACCCGGCTGGAGCAGATGAGAGAATATGAAAAGTTATATTCTTCCTGCCGGGCAATCTGCGGAATCGATGAAGCCGGCAGAGGCCCGCTGGCCGGTCCGGTGGTGGCCGGTGCGGTGATTCTGCCAAAAGACTGTGAGATTTTGTATCTCAATGATTCCAAAAAACTTTCTGAAAAACGTCGGGAAGAGCTGTTTTCGGAAATCAAAGAAAAGGCAGTCGCCTGGAATGTCGGGATTGCAGACGTAGATGTGATAGATAAGATCAACATATTGCAGGCGACTTATGAAGCCATGAGAAATGCCATAGCAGGACTTTCTGTGCCGCCGGATCTGCTGCTGAATGATGCGGTCTTGATTCCGGACGTGGAGACAAAACAGGTGAAGATCATAAAAGGGGATGCAAAAAGCGTATCTATTGCTGCCGCCAGCATTATGGCGAAGGTGACCAGGGATCATCTGATGACGGAATACGATAAGCAGTACCCGGAATATGGTTTTGCAAAGCATAAAGGCTATGGGACGGCAGTTCATATTGCTGCCATAAAAAAGTATGGCGCCTGCCCGATTCATAGGAAGACATTTATCGGGAAGTTTACCGGCTCGCAGGAAAAAGAGCCTAATGAGGATAATGGATGAAGGAAGATCAGAATAAGCGCCGCCTAGGGAAGCATTATGAGACGCTGGCGGCAGATTATCTGCAGAGCAGGGGAGTCCGGATTCTGGAGAGAAATTATCATGACCGCACAGGAGAGATTGATTTGATCGGCCGTGACGGAGATTTTCTGATTTTTGTTGAGGTGAAATACCGCAAAGACTCGAGATTGGGAGATCCGGCAGAAGCAGTGACCGCGGCAAAGCAGCATCACATTTACAGGACAGCACAATACTATCTGTATAGCCACCGGTATGGGGATATCCCATGCCGGTTTGATGTCGTGAGTATTTTGGGAGATAGGATTTGCTGGATTCAGGATGCTTTTTAAACTTGCCATATTAGAAACGGGACAGATAAAGGGAGGGGACGATATGGAGTGGGTGCGCAAAGAGGGAAGAGAAAAACTGAATATCAAAGAAAAGAACGGGGTTGTCTGGATGGAGTTTCCGGCGTTGTCAGAAACCAGGATGGTCAGCCATGGATTTTCGACCAGGCTGGGCGGGGTCAGTGAAGGGAAATTCGCCTCCATGAATTTCACGTTTACCAGAGGAGACAATCCGGAACATGTAATGGAAAATTATCGGAGAATGGCAGAAGTCCTGGGGGAAGACCTTAACCGGATGGTCCTGTCCTGGCAGACGCATACCACAAATGTGCGTGTGGTGACAGAACAGGACGCCGGAAAAGGCATTTTCCGGGAACGGGATTATCAGAATGTGGACGGGTTGGTTACGAATGTGCCGGGGATGACCCTGGTAACCTTTTATGCGGACTGTGTGCCGCTGTATCTCCTGGACCCGGTCCATAACGCGATCGGGCTGTCCCATTCGGGATGGAGAGGAACCGTGAACCGGATGGGAAAGGCAACCCTGGATGCCATGCAAAAAGAGTATGGGACAGAGGCAAAGGATGTGATCGCCTGTATAGGCCCCAGCATATGCCAGGATTGTTTTGAGGTGGGGGAAGAGGTGGCAGAGGCTTTCGGGGAAGCGTTTGGCTGTACGGATGAGCCGCAGCTGTATTACAGAAAAGAAAACGGAAAGTATCAGCTGGATCTCTGGCGGGCCAATCAAATGGTTTTTCTGGAAGCAGGAGTTTTGGAGGAGCATATCCATGTGACGGATATCTGCACTCACTGTAATCCGCAATTGCTGTTTTCCCACCGCTTTTCCGGGACGGAGAGAGGGAATCTGGCGGCATTTTTGTGCCTGGAGGGACTTACAGAATGAAAATTATGGTGATCGGATACAGTGGGAGCGGAAAATCCACGTTGACAGAATATTTGGGGAGCATTTATCATATCCCGGTTCTTCATCTGGATCATATCTTCTGGCTTCCCGGGTGGAATCCAAGGCCGCGGGAGGAGATGCGGGAGATGGTTGCCCGTTTCCTGGATTCTCATACATCCTGGGTCATAGACGGAAATTATACGAAAACGCAGTACGAACGCCGCCTTGCTGAGGCAGATCAGATTGTGTTTCTCAGTTTTAATCGTTTTTCCTGCCTGTACCGGGTATGGCGGCGTTACCGGAAATATAAAGGCAGAACAAGAAACGATATGGGAGACGGGTGTACGGAAAAGCTGGACTGGGAGTTTGTCCGGTGGGTTTTCTTGGAAGGGCGTGCCAAAGAACGCAAAAGGGAATATGAAGCGGTGCAAAGGCAGTATGGCAAAAAAATAACAATTATTCGGAACCAAAGGCAGCTGAACCAATATTTCCGGAGCCGGAAGAAAAACCATGAAAAAGGCTGAGATGGCTTGCAGGCAGATCTCAGCCTTTCTCAGACGATATTATGTAATCCTCTGGAAATATTCGTATCCGTCAGCCTGGTATCTCTGCACCAGCTTTTGGATCTTGTCCGTGGAAGATAAGGCGGCGCCGATTGAGACATCATGGTTGAAAGAGTTGATAATGGCCGCCAGATATTTGCTCATGTCTGCTTCCAGATACCATTCCCGCTCCAGAAGCGTCTGCGGGCGGTAGTTCAAATTGGTAGTAATCACATAATCGATAAAACCTTTATGATAAAACTCGTCAAATTTCTCCAGGCCATTGGTAAACAATCCAAAAGTACAGCAGATGATAACTTTCTTTGCTTTTCGGTCTTTTAATTCCCTGGCGGTGTCAAGCATACTTTCCCCGGACGCGATCATGTCGTCGATAATCAGCACGGTTTTGCCTTCTACGGAAGAACCGAGAAATTCATGGGCGACAATGGGGTTGCGGCCGTCGATGATACGGGAATAATCCCGCCGTTTATAAAACATTCCCATATCCACGCTCAGATTATTTGCCAGATATACAGCGCGGTTCATAGCGCCCTCATCCGGGCTGATGACCATCAGATGATCCTTGTCGATTTTTAAAGTGTGGTCATGGGAGAATAAGGTTTTGATAAACTGGTAGGTAGGCATAAAATTGTCAAAACCATTCAGAGGGATCGCATTCTGGACTCTTGGATCATGGGCATCGAAGGTGATAATGTTGGAGACTCCCATGGAGACCAATTCTTCCAGCGCCATAGCACAGTCTAAGGATTCGCGTTTGGTGCGTTTATGCTGGCGCCCCTCATAAAGAAACGGCATGATGACATTGATCCGGTGAGCGGTGGCAACAGAGGAGCCGATGATGCGCTTCAGATCCTGATAATGGTCATCCGGTGACATGTGATTGGTGTAGCCGCAAATCTTGTAGGGAATACTGTAATTGGTGACGTCCACCATGGCAAAAAGGTCCGTGCCACGGACGGATTCCTGGATTACAGCCTTTGCTTCACCGCTCCCAAAACGGGGACAGGAACATTTTAACAGATAGGAGTCTACATGATATCCCCGATAATTGAGATCCTTCTGCCGGCGCAGCAATTCCTCTGTGTCGTTTTTCCGAAATTCCACAATGTGGCTGTTGACTTTCTCTGCAAGCCTCCTGCAGCTTTCCAATGCCGCGATCTTCAGCGGAGCAATGGGCAATACATCATTAAATACATAGTTGTTTGCCATGATAGACTCCTTCCCGGGTTGAATGTTGTAAAAAACAAACTACTTTACTTATAGCATCCTTCAAAGCAGACCGTCAATAGAAAGCGACATATTTTGCGAAAAAAAACAAAATCCCATTCCTTTACAAAGCATGGGAATATTGATATGATAAGGAAAGAACAGGAGAGGAAGGCCGTATGAAGAAGAAAAAACATAAGATCCAGGCAGTGGCGCCAGGTTCGATTGCAGAAGAGCTGGAACTGGAGGCAGGAGATTTTCTGCTTGAGATTAACGGAAACGAGATTGAAGATATTTTTGACTATGAATATTATGCAGACAGTGAAAGCATGGTGATGCTGGTAGAAAAGGCAGACGGTGAACTGTGGGAACTGGATATAGAAAATGATTACGAGGATTTGGGAATCACTTTTGAAAACGGGTTGATGAGTGATTACAAATCCTGCAGCAACCGATGTATTTTCTGCTTTATTGACCAGATGCCGCCCGGGATGCGAGAAACCCTGTATTTTAAGGATGACGATTCCCGCCTGTCCTTTCTGCAGGGGAATTATATCACTCTGACCAATATGAAGGATCATGATATTGAACGAATCATCCGCTTTAAGCTGGCGCCGGTCAATATATCCGTGCATACGACGAATCCAAAACTGCGCTGTGAGATGCTTCATAACCGCTTCGCCGGAGAGGCGTTAAAAAAGATAGACAGGCTTTTTGAGGCCAAAGTGCCGATGAACGGGCAGATTGTCCTGTGCCGGGGGATCAACGACGGGGCTGAACTGGAAAGAACCATCGCGGATCTGGCAAATTACCTTCCCGTGATGGAGAGCGTATCCGTGGTGCCGGTGGGATTGTCAAAGTTTCGGGATGGCCTGTATCCGTTAGAAGCTTTTGACGCGGAAACAGCAGCAGAGGCATTGGACATTATCGAGCGATGGCAGGAGAGGCTTTATGCAAAGTGGGGAAACCATTTTATTCATGCCAGCGACGAGTTTTATATCCTGGCAGGCCGAAAATTGCCGGAGGATGGGCGATACGACGGTTATCCTCAGCTGGAAAACGGGGTGGGGATGCTGCGCCTTCTGGAATGCGAGGTGTCAGAGGCCCTAAAAGAGGCGGAACGGGCAGACAAAGAGCAAGAACAGCAAACAGGGGACTTCGGGGAAGCGGATGCCGCCGGCAGGGCGGAGATTTTGTCGGTTGCAACCGGAGAACTGGCATATCCTTATCTGAAACGGCAAATAGAGAAAATCACCGGACAGTATCCGCATAAACAGGTTCATGTCTATGCCATCCGCAACGATTTTTTCGGTGAAAGAATTACGGTGGCCGGCCTTCTTACCGGGCAGGATGTTATCGCCCAGCTGACAGGCAAGGAGCTGGGAGAGCGTTTGCTGCTGCCGATTTGCATGTTTCGCAGCGGAGAAGAGGTTTTTCTGGATGATATTACCCGTATGCAGGTACAAAATACTTTACAAGTTCCGGTAAATATTGTAAAATCGGGCGGTCGGGATTTGCTGAACGCCATTTTGGGAAGAAATGAAGCAGATGAAGAGTTATATTCCCACCAGGGGTATGAACTGACAGAATCAGAATGGAGGAGACATGAGTAAACCAATTGTTGCGATTGTAGGAAGGCCCAATGTGGGAAAGTCTACCCTGTTCAATGCGCTGGCCGGAGAGACGATTTCGATTGTCAAGGATACGCCCGGAGTGACCCGGGACCGGATCTACGCGGATTGCACCTGGCTGAATATGAATTTTACCCTGATCGATACCGGGGGCATTGAACCGGACAGCAAAGACATTATTCTTTCGCAGATGCGGGAGCAGGCACAGATTGCGATTGATACGGCAGATGTGATTGTATTTATTGTTGATGTGAGGCAGGGCCTGGTGGATTCCGATTCCAAGGTTGCCGATATGCTGCGCCGTTCGGCAAAGCCGGTCGTGCTGGCAGTCAATAAGGTGGACAGCTTCCAGAAATACGGAAATGACGTTTATGAATTTTATAATCTGGGGATCGGGGACCCGGTTGCCGTTTCGGCGGCGTCACGGCTGGGGATCGGCGACCTTCTGGATGAGGTGGCAAAACATTTCCGGGCCGAGCAGCTGGAGGAAGAGGAAGATGAACGGCCGCGGGTGGCGATCGTCGGCAAACCCAATGTCGGAAAATCTTCTATTATTAATAAGCTGATCGGGGCGAACCGGGTAATCGTATCCGATATTGCAGGGACGACCCGGGATGCCGTGGATACTGAGGTGGTGCATGACGGGACAGAATACGTATTTATCGATACGGCAGGCCTCAGAAGAAAAAGCAGGATCAAGGAAGACCTGGAAAGATACAGCATTATCCGCACCGTATCTGCGGTAGAGCGGGCGGATGTCGTAGTGCTGGTCATCGACGCGGCCGAGGGCGTGACGGAACAGGATGCCAAGATTGCCGGGATTGCCCATGACCGGGGCAAGGGAATCATTGTAGCGGTCAACAAATGGGATGCGATTGAAAAGACGGACAAAACGATTTACGAATATACGAAGAAGATTCAGGACACCTTATCCTTTATGCAGTATGCGGAGATGATTTTTATTTCAGCAGTTACCGGGCAGCGCCTGGCAAAACTGTTTGAACTGATTGACGTGGTACGGCAGAATCAGAATATGCGGGTGTCTACCGGCGTGCTTAATGAGATTATGATGGAGGCGGTCGCATTGCAGCAGCCGCCGTCAGATAAAGGCAAACGCCTGAAACTGTTCTATATGACTCAGGTGGCGGTAAAGCCTCCGACTTTTGTAGTGTTTGTCAACGACAAGGGACTGATGCATTTTTCCTATGTCAGATATCTGGAGAATAAGATTCGGGAAACTTTTGGCTTTAAGGGGACGGCGCTCAAATTTCTTATTCGGGAGCGGTCGGGAAAGGAGCAGTGATGGAGAGAGCGATCTGTTTGGCAATGGGTTATGTGTTCGGCCTGTTTCAGACCGGCTATCTTTACAGCAAAGCCCACAATATGGATATCCGCAACTATGGCAGCGGGAATTCCGGCAGTACCAACGTGCTGCGGGTGATGGGGGTTAAGGCAGGATTCATTGTGTTCTGGGGGGATGCCCTGAAGATGGTCTTTGCCTGCCTTTTGACGCGGTATCTGTTCCGGGAACAGCCGCAGATGATTTATGTTTATCTTTTATATACCGGGTTTGGCGTAGTGCTTGGACATAACTTTCCGTTTTATATGGGATTTAAGGGAGGAAAAGGCATTGCGGCGTCTGCCGGCCTTCTGCTCGCCATGGACTGGCGGGTGATGCTTGTCTGCCTGGTGGTGTTCGTGGCGGTAGTGGCCGTGACCCGTTATGTCTCTCTTGGCTCGATTCTGGTCATGATTTTGTTCTGCATAGGAATGGTTTCTTTGGGAATCCGGGGCGATTTTGGGATTTCCGAGGCATTTTTGCCGGAATTTTGCATGATGGCTTGTGTGATCAGTGTGATGGGAATCTGGCGTCACCGCACGAATATTAAACGGCTGCTGTCCGGGACGGAGAATAAACTGGGGGCAAAGAAAAAGTAAAAATGCAGGGCAAAAGGGCGGCGGAAAGGAGATTGCGATGACAAAAGTCGGAATTATAGGTGCGGGAAGCTGGGGAATTGCTCTTGCTTCGCTTTTATACCATCAGGGAAACGAGGTTGTGGTATGGTCGGCAGTGGGAGAAGAGATCGAAGCGCTGGACCAGACCCGCAGGCTTCGCACATTACCGGATCTTATGCTGCCGGAATCCATGCTGTTCACCAAAGACCTGGAGCAGGCGATGGCAGGTAAGGACTTTCTGGTGATGTCGGTTCCTTCCATCTATGTACGTCAGACCGCAGCCAGGATGCGGGCATTCTGCAAAAGGGGGCAGCTTCTGGTCAATGTGGCAAAAGGGATTGAGGATTCCACGCTGATGACGCTGTCCTCGGTGATAGGACAGGAGCTTCCCATGGCGGATGTGGCGGTGCTGTCAGGACCCAGCCATGCGGAAGAGGTAAGCCGGGGCCTTCCTACCACCTGTGTGGCAGGAGCCAAAAGCCGCAAGGTGGCAGAATATATTCAGGAACAATTTATGAGTCCTGTCTTCCGAGTCTACACCAGTCCGGATATTTTGGGGATCGAAGTGGGCGGCGCCCTGAAAAACGTGATTGCCCTGGCAGCAGGGATTGCGGACGGCCTGGGATACGGGGACAATACCAAGGCGGCGTTGATTACACGCGGAATTTATGAGATTACCAGGCTGGGGTTGGCAATGGGAGGCAGGCCGTCTACTTTCAGCGGGCTTTCCGGTATTGGCGACCTGATTGTGACCTGCGCCAGCATGCACAGCCGGAACCGGCAGGCGGGAATCCTGATTGGCAGGGGATATTCCATGCAGGCCGCCATGGATGAGGTGAAAATGGTGGTGGAAGGCGTCTACTCTGCAAAGGCAGGGTTGGCTCTTGCAGAAAAGTACCATGTCCCTGTGCCGATTATCAGGGAGGTAAACCGGGTGCTGTTTGAAGGAAAGGAGCCAAAAACTGCTGTAAATGACCTGATGCTGCGGCACAAGACGGAGGAAAGCACAGAGGCGGACTGGGATCATTAAAAGTATTTCAAAAAGTTTTCTCTGCATAAAAAGTTCTTGACAATGGATTTTTATGCGTCTATAATGGTTTTCAGCTTAAAAGCTTGGTTTTTTGCATGTGCAAAAGGCCATATCCTAATACCAGAACAGATCTGGTTGACTAAAAGAGGAGGAGAACTATTATGAGAAAGTTTGTTGGTTTTGGACTTGCGGCAGCGCTTGTTTTTTCACTGACCGCATGCGGCGGCGGAAGTTCCGCAGATCCCACCACAGCGGCACAGGCCGCCGGAGATGACGCCACCACAGCGGCAGACAAAGGCGAAAGCGAAGAGGCGGCGCCGGCTGCGGACGGCGAAGCGTTTAAGATCGGTGTGATCGGGCCTCTGACAGGGCCGGCGGCAGCTTATGGCATTGCCGTACAGAACGGTGTGGATCTGGCCGTGAAAGAGATCAATGAGGCAGGCGGCGTAAACGGCGCTATGCTGGAGATGAATTCCCAGGACGATGAGCATGACCCGGAGAAGTCCGTCAATGCTTACAATACTCTGAAAGACTGGAACATGCAGATGCTGGTTGGCGCAGTTACCTCCAAACCCTGTATTGCGGTTGCAGCTGAGTCTGCCAATGACAATCTGTTCCAGATTACCCCGTCCGGTTCTGCCGTGGAGTGTGCGGCTCCCGATAATGTGTTCCGTGTATGCTTTGCTGACCCGGCTCAGGGTACGGCTTCCGCAAAGTACATCGGCGAGAATAAGCTGGGAACCAAGATCGCGATTATTTATGACAGTTCCACCGAATATTCTTCCGGTATCCGCGAGGCTTTTGTAGCCGAGGCGGCCAATGAGGGCCTGGAGATCGTGGCGGATGAGGCGTTTACTGCCGATACCAACACTGATTTTTCCGTACAGTTAGACAAGGCAAAAGAGGCCGGCGCAGAACTGGTATTTATGCCGATCTACTATCAGGAGGCTTCCGTAATCTTAAAGCAGGCCAGCGATAAGGAGTTTGCCCCCGTATTCTTCGGCGTGGACGGTATGGACGGTATCCTGAGCGTGAAGAATTTTGACACTGCCCTGGCTGAGGGCGTGATGCTTCTGACTCCGTTCTCTTCCACCGAGGAAAGCAGCAAAGCCTTTACAGAAGCGTATGTGGCTGCTTATGGGATTGAGCCTAACCAGTTCGCAGCAGATGCTTATGATGCCGTATATGCCATCAAGGCAGCGGCAGAACAGGCCGGTATCACTCCGGATATGGATGCTTCCGCAATCTGCGAGGCCATGAAGACTGCTATGACTGAGATTACCATCGACGGGTTGACCGGTGAGAAAATGACATGGGATGCTGCCGGTGAGACCGGTAAGGCTCCGAAGGCTGTGAAGATTGTAAATGGCGTTTACGAGATGCAGTAATTGTCGGATATAAAAGCATAATATAGAAAATGCCGATGAGGGAGCCGTCTTAGGGATGGCTCCCTTTTCCGGATATGCCGATCGAATTTTGTGAAGATAAGAAGCCGGGCTGCAGATTTTTACTTGCACATCGTTTCTTCCTATGATATAATTCGACTTAATATTTTTATTGCATCTGTTTTTGTAATTCAGATGGAAGAGAAAAGATGAAAAGGGGTAGGATTTCATGAGTTTTTTGTCATATTTGATTAATGGAATCAGCCTGGGCAGTATTTATGCCATTATCGCGCTTGGCTATACTATGGTGTATGGCATCGCGAGAATGCTGAATTTTGCCCATGGAGACATTATCATGGTAGGAGGATTTGCCATATTTACGGTGGTCAGCACCATGGGGCTGCCGCCGCTTCTGGGAATCCTGGTTGCGGTCGTCATATGTACCGTGCTGGGAGTGACAATTGAGAGAGTGGCGTACCGTCCGCTGAGAGGGGTTTCCTCGCTTGCCGTCCTGATCACGGCAATCGGTGTCAGCTACCTTCTTCAGAATGTAGCGTTGCTGATCTTCGGATCGAATGCCCGCCAGTTCACCTCTGTGGTGACTTTGCCGAACCTGAAGCTTGCCGACGGGGCGCTGACCATTTCCAGCGTTACGATTGTCACGATTGTTTCCTGTATTGCTATCATGGCAGCGCTGACTTCTTTTATCAATAAGACGAAGATCGGACAGGCCATGCTTGCCGTATCGGAGGACAACGGAGCGGCCACTCTCATGGGAATTGATGTAAACCGTACGATTGCCATTACCTTTGCCATCGGTTCTGCCTTGGCGGCTGTCGCCGGTGCGCTTCTCTGTTCCACATACCCGTCCCTGACTCCTTATACCGGTTCCATGCCTGGGATTAAGGCCTTTGTGGCAGCAGTATTCGGAGGCATTGGTTCGATTCCCGGCGCGCTGATCGGAGGTATCCTGTTAGGCGTGATTGAGAATCTTTCCAAGGCATATATCTCTTCCCAGCTTTCGGACGCTATTGTATTTTCTGTTCTGATTATTGTGCTTTTGGTACGCCCAACCGGTATTCTGGGACGGAAAATCAATGAGAAAGTGTAGGTGAATGTGATGAATAAAAATAAAGTACGAATGCAGAACGGCATCACATACGGGATTGTGGCAGGATGCTGGATACTGGTGCAGATTATGGATAAGACCGGACATATGACCAGCCTGCTCAGGGGGATTCTGGTACCGCTTTGCATGTATTCGATTTTGGCGATTTCCTTGAATCTTACGGTGGGAATCCTGGGGGAACTGAGCTTGGGACACGCAGGATTTATGTGCGTAGGCGCTTTTTCCGGAGCGTTTTTTACGAAATGTATGGAGAATGTGCTGCCGAATCTCCAGCTGAGGTTTTTCCTTGCGATCCTGATCGGGGCAGTTGTTGCCGGGATATGCGGGATTCTGATCGGGATTCCGGTACTGCGCCTGAAGGGCGATTATCTCGCTATTGTCACGCTGGCTTTTGGCGAGATTATTAAGAATCTGATCAACGTGATGTATATCGGACTGGATAAGGGCGGTTTTCATTTCTCGATCAAAGATACCATGTCCCTGGGCATGGATGAGACCGGGGTGGTCATTATCAAAGGGGCCCAGGGAATTACCGGCACGCCGAAGGCGTCCACTTTTCTGATCGCGACGGTTTTGCTGCTGATCACGCTGTTTATTGTATTGAACCTGATTCATTCCCGGACGGGCCGGGCGATTATGTCTATCCGCGACAACCGGATCGCGGCAGAGTCCATCGGGATCAATATTACCAAATATAAGCTGATGGCATTCTCTATCTCAGCTGCGCTGGCCGGGGTAGCGGGCGTTTTGTATGCCCATAATCTGTCTACATTGGCGGCGACCCCGAAGAACTTCGGCTATAATATGTCTATCATGATTCTGGTGTTTGTGGTCTTGGGAGGCCTTGGCAATATCCGCGGTTCCATGATTGCTGCAGTGGTGCTAACCCTGCTTCCGGAACTTCTGCGTGGGCTGAATGACTATCGGATGCTGATCTATGCCGTTGTGCTTATTGTGATGATGCTGTTTAATTCCAGTCCGAAGGCCATTGAGATGCGTTCCGTGCTTCTGGAGCGTTTCCGGAAGAAAAAAGATACTGCTGCAAAGGAGGCTTCATAACTATGGCAATGTTGGAAGTAAAAAATCTGAGCATTTCCTTTGGCGGTTTAAAGGCGGTGGATGATTTTAGCGTGACCATTGAGAAAGGGCAGCTTTACGGCCTGATCGGGCCTAACGGAGCCGGGAAGACGACGGTTTTTAACCTCCTGACCGGTGTGTACCGCCCGGATACAGGATCAATTTTTCTGGACGGGCAGAACATTACGGGGAAGAAGACCATCGAGATCAATCAGAGCGGGATTGCCAGAACCTTTCAGAATATCCGGCTGTTTAAAGAACTTAACGTGCTGGACAACGTCAAGGCAGGGCTCCATAACCATTATAAATATTCCACCATTGAGGGGATTTTCCGCCTTCCCGGATACTATAAAGTAGAAAAGCAGATGGATGAGCGTGCGCTGGAACTTTTGAAGGTATTTGATCTGGATGGAGAGTGGGATTACAAGGCCTCCAACCTTCCTTATGGAAAGCAGAGAAAGCTGGAGATTGCCAGGGCGCTGGCCACAGGGCCTAAGTTTTTGCTTCTGGATGAACCAGCGGCAGGCATGAACCCCAATGAGACAGCGGAACTGATGGAGACGATCCGTTTTGTGCGAGATAATTTTGATATGACGATTCTCTTGATTGAGCATGACATGAAGCTGGTTTCCGGGATCTGTGAGAAGCTTACCGTGCTGAATTTCGGACAGGTGCTGACCCAGGGAGAGACCTCAGAGGTGCTCAATGACAAGAGGGTTATCAC
Source organism: uncultured bacterium (assembly GCA_947063875.1). GTDB lineage: Bacteria > Bacillota > Clostridia > Lachnospirales > Lachnospiraceae > Brotaphodocola. The sequence continues at coordinate 42,564 of CAMSTY010000016.1, read as the reverse complement.
GGCATATCTTGGAGAGTAGGAGGAGAGGCGATTATGGCAATACTGGAAGTGAAGGATCTGGAAGTGTTTTATGGTGTGATCCAGGCCCTTAAGGGAATCTCCTTTGAAGTGAATCCAGGCGAGATTATTGCGTTGATCGGAGCGAACGGAGCGGGAAAGACAACCACTCTTCAGACGGTCACCGGGCTCATTCCTTCCAAGGCGGGAAAGATTGTCTATGACGGGAAGGATATCACCAGGCTGCCCGGCCATAAGCTGGTGTCCATGGGCGTGGCTCATGTGCCGGAGGGACGCCGGGTTTTTGCCCAGCTGACAGTGCTGCAGAATCTGAAACTGGGTGCATATACAAGAAAAGACAAGAAAGAGACCGAGGACACTTTAAAGGTGATCTACCAGCGTTTTCCCAGGCTGGAGGAAAGGAAAAACCAGATGGCGGGAACTCTTTCCGGCGGGGAACAGCAGATGCTGGCTATGGGGCGGGCATTGATGTCCCATCCGAAGCTGATTGTGATGGACGAGCCGTCTATGGGATTGTCGCCGATCTATGTAAATGAGATCTTCGATATTATTCAGAAGATCAATGAGGATGGCACCACTGTGCTTCTGGTGGAACAGAATGCGAAAAAGGCACTGTCGATTGCCAACCGTGCTTATGTACTGGAGACCGGAAGCATTGTGCTGAGCGGAGATGCGGCGGAATTGATGAATGACGATTCTGTAAAGAAGGCTTATTTGAGTGAGTAAAAAAGCATGCAAATGACTGTAAAAATTCAGAAAACAATCGGATTTGAAGGGGAAAGTCCTAGACTTTTCCCTTATTATTGTGGTAAGATATGAGTATAGCAAGGCAAAGTAATAGAAAAATTTTTATAATTCAGAGGAGGTTTTTTGCTATGAAAGGAAATGTGATTGTCGGACAGTCCGGAGGTCCCACGGCCGTGATTAATTCCAGCCTGGCGGGGGTATACCGCACTGCTATTGACCGGGGGGCCAAGAAGGTTTATGGCATGAGATTCGGAATCCAGGGACTGCTGGATGAACAGTATGTGGACCTGTCCAAGCATATTAAGAACGATCTGGACGTGGAGATTTTAAAACGTACTCCTTCCGCTTTTTTAGGGACCTGCCGTTATAAACTGCCGGATATTCATGAGAATCAGGATATTTATGTGAAGATTTTTGAGATTCTGGAAAAGCTGAACATTGAATGCTTTATTTACATCGGCGGGAATGATTCCATGGATACCATCAAGAAGCTTTCCGACTATGCGATCCTGACCGGAAAGAGCCAGAAGTTTGTGGGCGTTCCCAAGACCATTGACAATGATCTGGCTTTGACGGATCATACACCGGGATACGGAAGCGCCGCCAAGTATATCGCCACTTCCACCAAGGAAGTGATCCGTGACGGACTTGGCTTTTCCTACAAGAAAAAGCTGGTAACCATCATCGAGATCATGGGCCGGAACGCCGGATGGCTGACAGGTGCTTCCGCTCTGTCCAGGGGCGAGGACTGCGACGGACCGGATCTGATCTATCTGCCGGAGGTTGCTTTTGAGATTGATAAGTTTGTGGCAAGAGTACGGAAACTCCTGGAGAAGAAGGACGTGATTGTGATTGCCATCTCCGAGGGTATCCGGACCGCAGACGGCACCTATGTCAGCGAGCTGTCGGCCGCCACCGACTATGTGGATGCTTTTGGGCACAAGCAGCTGACTGGTTCTGCCAGCTATCTGGCCAATGTGATTAACCAGCAGATCGGATGCAAGTCCAGAGCAGTAGAGTTCAGTACGCTCCAGAGAAGCGCTGCCCATCTGGCTTCCCGGGTGGATGTGAATGAGGCGTTTATGGTTGGCGGCGCCGCGGTGAAGGCAGCGGACGAGGGAGATACCGGCAAGATGGTGGTGATTGACCGGGTATCGGATGACCCGTATCAGAGCGCAACCGGCATCTATGATGTACACAAGATTGCCAACGGAGAGAAGCTGGTGCCGAGAGAGTGGATCACTAAGGACGGCACCTATGTGACGGAAGAGTTTATTGATTACGTACGTCCGCTGATTCAGGGTGATTATCCTTGCGTCATGGTAGGCGGCATTCCGCGTCATCTTTATATGTCTTCCAGCCGCGGGAAGAAAGGGGAATAATCTTATGCTGTCAAAGGCAATTGGAATCGCTACGAACGCTTTTCAGGGTGTCAAAGACGCCAATGGAAATCCCTACATTGACCATGCCATGCGTGTCATGAGCAAGATGGACACGGAGGAAGAGAAGATCATAGCGGTGCTTCATGACGTGGTGGAGGACACGGAGACGACTCTGCATGAACTGCAGGAGGCAGGTTTCTCCCGGACCGTTCTGGAAACAATTGGCATGCTGACAAAGAAACCCGACATGAAATATTTCGACTACATTGAGGACATCCATTCCAGCGAACTGGCGTCCAAGGTGAAGATCGCAGAGATCGAGGATAACCAGGATATTATGCGTGTCCGTAAGATGTCGTTCCAGACCTATACGACGGCGGAACGGGTGAAGAAGACTCTTGCTATTCTCAGGGATGAGGGCGGCAGGGGAAAGTTTTGAAGAACAGGTGATAAATTGATGCCCCCTGGCATATGCTTATAGCAGTAAAGTATTGCCGGAGACGCCTGGATCATACCCTGGCTTCTGGTGATGCTCCAGCATAGCAAGGGGGTATCCTCATGGAGAATTATAACGTATACAAAGATATTAAAGCCCGGACCGGAGGGGAGATTTACCTGGGAGTTGTAGGGCCGGTCCGAACCGGAAAGTCAACCTTTATCAAACGTTTTATGGAGCAGCTTGTACTGCCGGAGATGGAGGATGAGCATCGGAAAAACCAGACAAGGGATGAATTGCCTCAGAGTGCGGCAGGAAAGACGATTATGACTACCGAGCCTAAATTTATTCCCAAAGAAGCGGCGCTGATTCAGCCGGCGGAAGGGATTCAGGCGAAGGTACGGCTGATAGACTGTGTCGGTTTTATGGTGGAAGGAGCTGCCGGCCATGTGGAAAATGAGCGGGAACGTCTGGTAAAAACGCCGTGGTTTGAAGAAGAGATCCCTTTTACCCAGGCAGCGGAGATCGGGACCCGTAAGGTGATTAAGGACCACTCTACGATCGGAATTGTAATTACGACAGACGGATCGTTTGGAGATCTGAAACGGGAAGCGTACATAGAAGCAGAGAATATGGCAATTCAGGAGCTGAAAGATATCGGAAAGCCATTTCTAGTGCTGCTCAATTCCGACCGTCCTTATTCTGAGGAGACCGGCCGTCTGGCGAAGGAACTTGAAAAGCAGTATTCGGTGACAGTGATGCCGGTAAACTGCGAACAGCTAAAACGGGAAGACGTCAACCGGATTCTGGAAAAAGTGTTAAAGGAATTTCCGGTGACAGAGGTTGATTTTTTTATTCCCAAATGGCTTGAGATCCTGCCGGGAAGCCATTGGCTGAAAGAGCAGACGGTCAAAACAGCCAGGGAACTGATGGCAAGGGTACGGCATATGAAAGATGTGCCTGCGGATTTTGACCGTGGGGATTCGGAGGTGATCCGCTCGATGAAGGTGGATCATATGGATCTTTCTAACGGAAGCGTGTCTGTGCAGGTGGCGCTGGAAGACGGATATTATTATCAGACTCTCAGCGATTTTGCCGGTATCCCGATTACGGATGAATACCAGCTGATGCAGAAACTGCGGGATCTGGCATCTATGCAGATGGAATATGATAAGGTATTAAATGCGATGAACCAGGTGCGGATGCGCGGCTATGGTGTTGTTACGCCGGAGAGATCCGAGATCATCCTGGATGAGCCGACTGTGATTCGCCATGGAAACAAATACGGCGTCAAGATGAGAGCGGAGGCGCCGTCCATCAATCTGATTAAGGCCCATATACAGACCGAGATTGCCCCGATTGTCGGAAGCGAGCAGCAGGCGGAAGACCTGATCGCGTATATGAAAGAGAATGCCCGAAAGAAAGAAGACGGAATCTGGGATACCAATATTTTCGGAAAATCGATTGAACAGATTGTGGAAGACGGGATTCAGGCAAAAGTGAGTCAGATGACGGAAGACTGTCAGATGAAATTGCAGGATGCTTTGCAGAAGATTATCAATGACAGTTCCGGAGGAATGATTTGTATTATTATCTGACGGCCATAAGTGATTTTATAACCCCATACCTGATAGAATAACTTGATAATCCATGCCCCCACCAAAGAGGAGGAACACATATGCGTATAGTATTTAGTGGCGCTGCTCACGAAGTAACCGGAAGTTGTCATTATCTGCAGGCAGGAGAGACTCATCTGCTTATTGATTGCGGCATGGAGCAGGGGTTCAATATTTATGAAAATGTAGAACCTCCTGTCCCGTGGTCGCAGATCGACTATGTATTGCTTACCCATGCCCATATTGATCATGCCGGAATGCTTCCCTATATTTATGCCAGAGGTTTTTCCGGAAATGTCATGGCGACGGCGGCTACCTGTGATTTATGTAATATTATGCTGAAGGACAGTGCCCACATTCAGGAGATGGAGGCGGAGTGGAAGAACCGGAAGGCAAGGAGGGCCGGAGGTCCGGAAGTGAAGCCTCTCTATGAGATGAATGACGCCCTGGGGGTTCTTCAGAGGTTTGTCCCCCACAACTATGGCGATATTGTCAAACTTTCGGACAATGTCACGATCCGCTTTACTGACATCGGCCATCTGCTGGGGTCCGCTTCTATTGAGATCTGGCTGCGCGAAGGCGATGCTGAGAAAAAAATTGTATTTTCCGGAGATATCGGCAATAAGAATAAACCATTGATTTGCGATCCTTCCTATACGGTGGCGGCAGATTATGCTGTGATGGAGTCTACCTACGGCAACCGCCTTCACCAGAAAGGGGCGGATCATATTACGGAGCTGGTGAGGATTGTCCAGGAAACCCTGGACCGGGGCGGCAATGTTGTCATTCCTGCATTTGCCGTGGGAAGAACCCAGGAACTTCTCTATTATTTCCGCCATATTAAGACAGCAAGGCTGATTCGTGGCCATGAAAATTTTGAGGTTTATGTGGATAGTCCCCTTGCTGTGGAGGCGACACAGGTATTCAAGCAGAATCAGGTGGATTGTTATGACGAGGAGACTCGTGAACTGGTACGTATGGGAATCAATCCGATTTCTTTTCCAGGATTGAAACTTTCTGTCAGCAGTGAAGAGTCTAAAAATATCAACTTTGATCCACGTCCCAAAGTAATTATTTCCGCTTCCGGTATGTGTGATGCCGGTCGGATTCGCCATCACCTGAAGCATAACCTGTGGCGCAGGGAATGCACCGTGATTTTTGCCGGTTATCAGGCAGAAGGGACGTTGGGGCGCAGCCTGGTGGACGGCAATCGGACGGTCAAACTGTTCGGTGAGACGATTGATGTCGAAGCCCACATTGAGACCCTTCATGATATCAGCGGACATGCTGACCGGGATGGATTGCTGGAATGGGTAGAGCATTTCCAGAAAAAACCGGAGCAGATTTTTGTAGTGCATGGCAGCGATGAGGTCTGTGACCAGTTTGCCGAACTGGTTACTGAGCGAACGGGCATTCCGGCAAAAGCGCCGTTTAGCGGAGCAGAATATGACCTGATTGCAGGCCAATGGGTGAAAGAGACTGTGGGAGTTCCGATTGCTACCCGCAGTGCGGCAACGAAGAAAGCGAAGGGCATCTTTGCCCGTCTGCTGGCGGCTGGCGAGCGCCTGATGGCAGTGATTGCCCGCAACGAAGGAGGCACCAATAAAGATCTGGCCAAATTTGCGGATCAGATCAATGCGTTATGTGACAAATGGGACAGATAGGAGAAATGTCTTTTTATGACTAAGGTTCGGATCTATACGGACGGATCGGCAAGAGGGAATCCTGAAGGACCAGGAGGGTATGGAACGGTTCTGCAATTTGTAGACAGCAAAGGACAGCTTCACGAAAAAGTACTTTCGGCCGGCTATCGGAAAACAACGAATAACAGGATGGAACTGATGGCGGCAATTGTCGGCCTGGAAGCGTTGAACCGACCCTGTCAGGTAGAATTATATTCCGATTCCAAATATCTGACAGATGCCTTCAATCAGCATTGGATTGATAACTGGGTGGCAAATAACTGGAAGCGGGGAAAAAGCGGAGCAGTGAAGAATATCGACCTTTGGGAGCGGCTGCTGGATGCCAAAGCCCCGCATCAGGTAAGCTTCATCTGGGTGAAAGGCCATGCGGGCCATCCACAAAATGAACGCTGTGATAAGCTTGCCACATCGGCTGCAGACGGAGACCATCTGCTGACAGATAACGGAATAGATAATTAAATTAGTTACGGTTCTCTTACAAATATTTACTTCTTTTGTCCTCCGGTTTCTTTTCCTGGAAGATTGTGCTATGGTATAGATATCAGGAAAATTAACCGTGAAAGAGATAAAGAGGACAGGATGGATTTATATGAGACCAAAAGGAACCTGGATTGCGATCTGCCTGATTCTGGCCATTGGTATCTTTTCTACAGATTATGTAAAAAAGAGAACAGAGGTAGCAGAAGATGTATCCGCGACTGCTTTGGAAGACAATGAGAGATCAACGGCAGAATTGACAGCAAAGTCTGTTCAGCTTGCTCCAAAATCAACGGAGATGACAAAAGACATTGTCCATTCCACGAGAATGGCCACAGCCGCCGAAATGCCTATGGCAGAAAGTATGGATGATGTGTCAGCCAATGCCGAACTTTCGACGGAAGCGGTGGAAAAACCGGAGAATCCGGCTTTGGTGCGGCTTTGGGAGCTGGATGGACAGATTGAACGGAACCGTGCCCGCGAATCAGAATCCACGACGAGTTCCCGAAAGGCTGTGGCGGAAAGTGAGTGGATGCTGTGGGAAAGCGAATTGCAGCGGATCTTAGGAGTCTTGAAGGAAAAGCTGGATGAAGACGCACAGGAAGAACTGATGTACGAACAGCTGGAATGGATGAAGAGCCGGGAAGAAGAGGCGGTGGATGCGTCCAAGAAGCAGTTGGGGAGTACGATGGAAGAAGTGAATTATAACCGTTCCCGGGCAGAATTGACCCGGGCGCGGGCGTATGAACTGGCAGAAACTTATCATGAATTTTTTACGGAGTAGGGTTTTCTACTCCGTAGTATCCCGTCTCACCAGAACCGGGGTGATGATCTTATGGATCGGCGCCGGAAGGGGGGACGGTTTTCTCTTTTTTTGTTCGTTCATCTGCATCACAAGGAGTTCCATGGCTTCTCCTGCAATCTTTTCGATCTGCTGGCCGATGGTACTGGTGGGGATGATTGCGTCTCTGGAAATAGGAGAGTCGTCAAAGCCGATGATCCGGTAGGAATCCGGGAGTGTCCCGTACTTGCGGATGATCAGATTCAGCAGAATATTGGCATGGGTATCATTAGACATGAAGATACCCTTTTTTTGGTTGGGATACTTTTTCTCGATCGATTCAAGAAGCTGCCCGATCGTCCGCGATGTCTCCTGGTAGGTGTTGCCTAAGTTTTTTAAAATCAGTTCGTGAGCGATATTGCGTTCCTGACAGATGTCCAAAAAACCCTGGATTCGTCCATAGGCGGGAACATCGGGAGCAATATCGGCGTTTATATGGATTAAAATGTCGCAGTTATTTTTGTAGAGGAGGCTGGTAGCCTGAACGCCTCCCATATAGTTGTCCGTATTGACGCTGCAGGTGTGCTTGTCCTCCCGCTCGATAGTCACGATCGGAAGATTGCACTCTGCCAGTTCTTTGGAGGAGATCGTGTGGCTTAGGATAATCATGCCTTCGATCTTATAGGCAAGAAGTTCCTGAATGTATTGGCGTTCTGTCTCCTCCTTGCCATTCCCTACAAATACAAGAAACTTGTATCCGTAAGTCTCATAGGTGGAGAGAAGCTGATTCAGCATCTGAGAATAGTAATGCAGGTAAAGATTGGGAATAATGATGCCGACAAATTCGGTCTTTCCGTTGGCTAATATGCGGGCAACTTTATTTTCTTTATAGTCTAAGGCGACCAGGGCATCGGCGATTTTCTGCTGATTTTCCAGGGTCAGGGAGTCAGGATTGTTGAAATATCTGGAAATGGTTGTTTTGGAAAAGTTGGTGTATTTGGCAATATCATTGAAGGTTATATTTTTTTTTGCCATAGCTAGGGACTCCTTTTTCGGGTAATATGATTAGCAATATTATAACAGAAATTCAAATCAGGCACAATCAGAAACTAACTGTGAAATTAGCGGTTAAGTAACCGGTTATGTGACAAGTGCATAAAATATGGGAAACGAATTTGGAGGATTTGACAAAGTTAGAAAAGCGGATTGACAACGGCGGTAAGAGGTGGTAGGATATACCCATAAAGTAACCGGTTACTTTACCGGTTATCAAAAAGGCACGTGATATGTGCGGCTTTACAAAAAAGCAGGTGAATACCTAGTCAGGAGGATGTCATGAAAAAAGGATTTGCGGTGGCAGCATCCATGCTGCTGGCTGCCGGATGTCTGGCAGGCTGTCAGAAGAAGCAGGTACAGCCGGGAGATGTGGCAGGATTTGATCCGGGTGAACAGTATCTTTCTCTGTGGGTACATTCCATTGAAGACACAGAGGAAGGGCAGGCATACCGGCAGTCGGTGGACCGGTTCAACGAGGTGTACAACGGGAAGTATTTTGCGGACATTGAATTTATTCCGCGGAACAACAGCGGCGGAGGATATTCAGATAAGGTCAATGCTTCCGTGATGTCAGGAGGACTTCCCGATGTGCTGACTGTGGATGGCCCTAATGTTGCGGCCTATGCGGCCAACGGCATTATTCAGCCTTTGGCGGAACTTACTTTGGAGGAACGAAGCATATATCTGGAATCCATCCTGGAGCAGGGGACCTATCAGGATAAGCTGTATGCCCTGGGCGTGATGGAGTCCAGTGTGGGAATGTATTATAATAAAGACATCCTCAAAAAAGCAGGGATTGAGGTGCCGGAAGCGGGAAATCCCTGGACCAGGACAGAATTTCTGGAGATTTTAGAAAAGTTAAAGCCGGTGATGGATGAAATGGGCGGATATCCTTTAGACATGACCTTCCCGGTAGGGGAAGCGAGCATTTATTATTATGCGCCCTTTGTGTGGTCAGACGGGGGAGACCTGGTCAGCGAGGACGGCCTTTGTGTAGACGGCTTTTTTAACTCCGACGAGATGGTGAAGGCCATGGGATTTTTCCGGACTATGGTGGAGAAGAAATATATGTCAGAGGCTCCGATTGAACATCTGTTCGAGAGCGGCAGGGCTGCTTTTAAGTTTGACGGCGCCTGGGAGGTCAATACGGTCTACCAGAATTACCCGGATATTCCGCTGGGAGTGGCGCCTTATGTGGTGGGAGACGACTGGGACAAAGGCCGATATACGCCTACCGGTTCCTGGGCCTACGCTGCTTCTTCTAACACAGAGAACCTGGAAGGGGCCACAGAACTGGTGAAGTGGATGAGCGGAGTGGAGAGCGGCATACGAATCTGGGAACTTTCCAAGACATTCCCTTCCACCTATGAGGCCTTTGAACAGATTGACGTATTTCAGACCGACGAGAATTACCGCATGCTGTACGAGCAGCTGAAGGAATACGGACATCCAAGGCCGAAGACGCCGGTATATCCGCAGGTAAGCACCTCCTTCCAGCAGGCGCTGGAAAGTATTGCCCTGAGCGGACAGGACACGAAGCAGGTGCTGGACAAATCTGTAGAAAGGATTAACGCCAAGCTGGAGCGTTATACGAGAAAATAATGAAGAAAAGATCAAGTTCATTGTTGGGAATGGCATTTTTTGGGCCGGCGCTGGTTCTCTTAACCATTTTCCTGTTTGTGCCTATGGTGATGACGCTGATATTCAGCTTTACCGATTATTTTGCGCTGAATCCGGATCTGACCCATTTTGTGGGATTGGAAAACTATGTAAAAATATTTAAGGATGAATTGTTTGTTCAGTCCTTCGTGAACACCGTATGTTTTGTGCTGATTATTCTTCCCTGCCAGGGGATCGGAGCATTGGGCCTGGCGCTTCTGATTAACAAGGTAACCCATTGTAAAAAATACTTTAAGGTTGCATTTTTCGTTCCGGTAGTCATGTCTCTGGCCGTGGTATCTACCCTGTGGATGCAGATTTACAGTCCGGAGGGAATCTTAAATACGCTTTTGGGAAATATCGGAATTTCCACACAGCCTTTTATTCACAGCGCCAGGCAAGCGCTGCCGTCTATCGCTGTTATGAGTGTGTGGCAGGGGGTGGGATATCAGATGATTATCTTTTTAGGCGGCCTGCAGGCGATCAATCCCGGACTGTATGAGGCAGCGGAGATGGATCACGCCAGTGAATGGCAGAAATTTAAGGACATTACCCTGCCGGAGCTAAAGCCGCTTTGTGTGTTTGTGTTTATTACCGTTACCATCGGGGCGTTCCGTATGATTGTACAGCCCATGGTTATGACCGGCGGCGGCCCATCCCATTCTACTTATACGATGGTTTATAACATTTATGAGACCGGTACGGTCAACTGGGAGATCGGCCTTGCTTCTACCATGGCGATTGTGTTTGCAGTATTTGTGATGGCATTGACGGTTATTCAGTCAATCCTGACCAGGGATAAGGAGGAGAAACATGTTAACAAAAAAGCAAAAAGGAATTAACTGGGTCCTGACTGCCATACTTCTGGTGCTGTCATTGTTTTTCCTGTTTCCGGTGGTATGGATGCTGGCCAATTCTTTTAAGCCGGACGCAGCCATTACCGCAGATATGAATACGGTCGCGGCATTTATTCCGCCTATGCCGGGAGGAGGATTTTTTGAGAACTACATATCGATTCTGACCAATACCAACTTTCTGAGATATATGGTTAACACTCTGTTTTATGCGGCAATCCTGATCGTGTGCGGAGTGGTGGTGAACGGACTGGCCGGATATGCCCTGGCAAAGATTCATTTCCCCTTCCGCGAGCGGTGGGTGCTTCTGATCCTGCTTTTGCAGATTGTGCCGATGGAGACGATTCTGACCATCCATTTTCTGATGATTGCCAAGGTGGGGCTTTTGAATACGGTGGTAGGATACATCCTTCCGATGATTGTGAATCCGTTTAACATCTTTTTATTCCGCCAGGTGTTCATGAATCTGCCGGACGATGTGTATGAGGCGGCCCAGCTGGATTTCTGCAGTCCCTTGAAATATTTCTTTACCATGGTCCTTCCCATGTCAAAGACCGTGGTGGCGACGGTCAGCGTGTTTACCTTTTTGAATGTATGGAATGATTACCTGTGGCCTTCGCTGGTATTTACCTCCAGCAATCTTCTGACTGCGCAGATTGGCCTGAATTCCATTACATCCAATGAAAATACCACCATGGGCCAGACTCTTGCGGTAATTACCATGGTGACGATTCCGGTGATTATTATTTACTCGTTGTTCTCAAAACAGATTGTGGAAGGCGTGACCTCGACAGGGTCCAAGGAGGGATAAGAGATGAGCTTTATTGAGTTTAAGAATATCTGCAAAAAATATGAAAATGCTGAGAGAAATTCCGTGACGGATTTTAACCTGACTATTGAGGAAAAAGAATTTATTGCTTTTGTGGGGCCGTCGGGCTGTGGAAAATCCACCACCCTGCGGATGGTAGCCGGATTCGAGGAGATCACCAGCGGAGATTTGTTTATTGACGGAAAGCGGGTCAATGAGGTGGCGCCTAAGGACCGGGGGATTGCCATGGTCTTCCAGAACTATGCGCTGTATCCTCATATGACTGTGGAGAAGAATATCGGTTATGGACTGCGCAATATGAAGGTGCCGGAGGCAGAGGTTCAGAAAAAAGTAGACTGGGCTATCCGCATTCTGGGCCTGGAGGAGTTTCGCACCCGAAAACCAAAGAATCTTTCCGGAGGACAGCGGCAGAGAGTGGCCTTAGGGCGTGCAATCGTGAAAAATCAGAAGCTGTTTTTGATGGATGAGCCTCTTTCCAATCTGGACGCCAAGCTGAGAGTCAGTATGCGCAATGAGATCAGCAAGCTGCATCGGGAACTGGGAACCACCACCATCTATGTGACTCACGACCAGGTGGAGGCTATGACGATGGCGGACCGGATTGTGATTATGAAAGACGGGGTGGTCCAGCAGGCAGGGGCGCCGATGGAGTTGTATGAACATCCGGTGAATAAATTTGTTGCCGGCTTTATCGGCTCGCCGCAGATGAATTTCTACAATGTAACCGTAGACGGCAGCGAACTGAGGTTTTCGGACGGAAGCACGATCCGTCTGCCTGCGGAGGTTGTGGCCAGACTTGGCGGAAAAACCGGACAGATGATCATGGGAATCCGTGGCGAAGACATTAAGCTGGATTCTGCCAGCCTGAAAAAGTACGAAGCAGATCAGCAAAGGGCTGTGGTGGAAAACGCAGAAGTTATGGGAAATGAGAACAATCTGTATTATACTTATGGCGGAAGCCTGACGGTGGCAAGGGTCTCCAAGTATGAAGTAAGCATGATTGGCGACGAGATCCGGTTTGTTTTCCTGCCGGAGAAGATGCACTTCTTTGACAAGGATACCGAAAAACGGATTTAAAAACGGATTTCAGAGGAAGATCTTGTCTGTCAGGAATTTATCTGGAAAGGAATTGTGAAAATGGAGCAGCGAATAAGACAGAGCGGGCATTTGAAGGCGCCGGGAAATTGGATCAACGACCCGAATGGATTTATTTACTATGGAGGAAGATACCATCTCTTTTACCAGTATTTTCCTTATGCCCCTATGTGGGGAACCATGCACTGGGGGCACGCAGTCAGCGATGACCTGGTGAACTGGGAACATGTGGGGATCAGCTTGTTTCCGACAAAATATGGAGACCAGAACGGATGCTTTTCAGGCAGCGCGGTGGAAAATGACGGTAAGATGGTGCTCTTTTATACCGGAGTCCATTACCATGAAGCAGATCCGGAAAATATTCATATCAGTCCCAAGGATAAGTTTGAATCCTGCCAGATGATGATCTCCTCTGAGGATGGGATGAAGTTTGATAATTTTAACGGGAAACGTGTAGTGATCGAGCCGGTTGCAGACAGGAAAGTCGGCGACCGGACCCACACCCGGGACCCGAAGGTCTGGAAAGGGAAGAATGGCTGGTACATGGTCCTGGGAAGCCAGAGTGAGGAAGGACGCGGGAAGCTGCTGTTTTACCGGAGTGAAGACCTGGAGAACTGGTCTTATGTGAATGATGTGTCCAAAGGGCCCGGATGGGGATGGATGTGGGAGTGCCCCGATTATTTTGAGACGGAAAACGGCCAGGTATTGGTATTTTCCCCCATGCGTTTTCTGAAGGATGGAAAGTGGGAGGAGAATCAGGCGATCTGCATGACGGTGGATTTTGAGGAAGAGCAATGTGAGATGAAGATGCCGGAAACTTATCAGTATCTGGATTACGGCCTGGACCTCTATGCGCCTCAGAGCACGGTGGATGAAGAGGGAAGGAGAGTACTGGTGGCATGGCTCAGAATGCCGGAGGCAGTAAAAGAGGGGGACACAGCGCCATGGAACGGGATGTTCTGTCTGCCCCGGGTGGTTGAGGCCAGAGATGGCCATGTGTATTTCAGGGTTCACCCGAATGTGAAAAAAAAGTACTCCAGACCCATCGAGGATGTGAAAAACGCCGGGCCGGAGGGTTGCCGGATCAGCCTCTGCCTGGAGGACGGCGGATGCGTCAATGCAGGCGGCTACCGGATCTTCCGGAGAGGGAACCGGATCTGTACGGACCGGTCCTCCGTATTCTGTAAGGGCGATGGTTACCGGATGATGTTTGAAACCCCGGATGTGCGGGAGGGAAGCCGGCTGGAGATTTTTGTGGATGAACATATGGTGGAGGTTTATGTCAATGACGGAGAATATGTCATCAGCAATGCGGTTTATGGGATGGGCAGGGAACTTCAGATAAACGGGGGAAGCGACGTAAGGCTGTTCGGGATGAATCTATAGAATGTCTTTTATTGCCGGCATTTTGCCGGCAAAGTTTTATTTGTGTCTTGCTAAATATCGGCTGCTATGATAAGATACAAGGATGGAAGAAGTTGATATTTAAACAATGGAGGTACAGTATATCATGACGGAAGTAGCGGTAAGCTTGTTTGGTTACACATTGAAAGCGATTATTTTTGCGGCGATTGCTTATGCAGGGATTATCTTTGGGAAAAAATTCAGAGATAAAAAAGACGCCGGGAGGGTTGTGAACAGCCAGGAGAGTAGATAAATACGGAGGACATAGACGTGAAGAAGTACGGCGTGAATGAATTGAGAAGAATGTTTCTGGAGTTTTTTGAGAGCAAAGGCCACCTGGCGATGAAGAGTTTTTCTTTGGTTCCTCACAATGACAACAGCCTGCTGCTGATCAATTCCGGTATGGCACCCTTAAAACCTTATTTTACCGGGCAGGAGATCCCGCCGCGCAAACGCGTGACCACCTGCCAGAAATGCATCCGTACCGGTGACATTGAAAATATCGGCAAGACTGCACGGCATGGGACTTTTTTTGAAATGCTGGGCAACTTTTCGTTCGGGGATTATTTTAAGGACGAGGCGATCCACTGGTCCTGGGAATTTCTGACGGAAGTTGTGGGACTGGCTCCTGACCGCCTTTATCCATCCGTGTATCAGGATGACGATGAGGCCTTTGAGATCTGGAATAAGAAGATTGGCATTGCCAAAGAGAGGATTTTCCGTTTTGGCAAGGAAGATAACTTCTGGGAACATGGGGCGGGCCCCTGTGGTCCCTGTTCGGAGATTTATTACGACCGGGGAGAAAAATATGGCTGCGGCAAACCAGGATGTACGGTTGGCTGCGACTGTGACCGCTATATTGAGGTGTGGAACAATGTATTTACACAGTTTGAGAATGACGGCCACGGCAATTATACCGAACTGACCCAGAAGAATATTGACACCGGCATGGGTTTGGAGCGTCTGGCGGTGGTAGTGCAGGATGTGGATTCCCTCTTTACGGTGGATACCAACAAGGCCCTTCTGGATGAAGTGTGTGCCTTGGCGCACACTGCCTATCAGGCGGACGAGAAAAAGGACGTATCCCTGCGGATTATTGCCGATCATGTGAAGTCGTGTACTTTTATGATCTCAGATGGCATTATGCCTTCCAATGAGGGATGCGGCTATGTGCTGCGCCGTCTGCTGCGCCGTGCTGCCCGTCACGGGAGACTTCTTGGCATTGAGGGGCGCTTTATGGCCGAACTGGCCAAAACCGTGATTGCCCTGTCCAAAGACGGCTATCCGGAGCTGGAAGAAAAGAGTGTCATGATCCTCAAAGTGCTTACGGAAGAGGAGGAGAAGTTCAGCCGTACCATTGACACCGGACTTTCGATCCTGGCAGAAATGGAAGAAGAGATGTCAAAGGAAGGCAAGACGGTTCTCTCCGGGGCAGATGCCTTTAAGCTTTATGACACTTATGGCTTCCCGCTGGATTTGACCGTTGAACTTCTGGAAGAAAAGAATATGACCGTGGATGAGGACGGCTTCCAGGCTGCCATGAAGGAACAGCGCAAAAAGGCCAAGGATGCCAGAAAAACCACCAATTACATGGGGGCGGATGTGACGGTTTATCAGTCTATTCCGGCAGAGGTTACCAGCAGTTTTGTCGGATACGACAGGCTTTCCCATGATTCAAAGATTACCGTGCTGACAACTGACAGCGAACTGGTGCAGGCATTGACTGACGGACAGACCGGGACAATCCTTGTGGAAGAGACTCCTTTTTATGGCACTATGGGCGGACAGACCGGCGATACCGGTGTGATTGAAGGCAGCGGCGGCAGCTTTGTGGTGGAAGACACCATCCATTTGCAGGGAGGCAAGATCGGCCATGTCGGAAAGATGGTGTCCGGAATGCTGGCTGTCGGAGAGACCGTCACACTGAAGGTAGGCGCAAAGAACCGCCGCGATACGGAAAAGAATCACAGCGCGACCCATTTGCTGCAGAAAGCGCTGAGGATAGTGCTGGGAGAGCATGTGGAGCAAGCGGGATCGCTGGTGACGCCAGACCGTCTGCGGTTTGACTTTACGCATTTCTCCGCAATGACCCGGGAAGAGATCCGAAAAGTGGAAGAACTGGTGAACCGGGAGATTCAGGAGAATCTGGTAGTGACCACGCAGGAGATGAGTCTGGATGAAGCAAAGAAAACGGGCGCTATGGCGCTTTTTGGCGAAAAATATGGCGAGACGGTACGTGTGGTCAAGATGGGCGATTTCTCAACGGAACTTTGCGGGGGTACTCATGTGGCTCGTACTGGTCAGGTTCATGCCTTTAAGATTCTCTCCGAGGCAGGAATCGCGGCGAACGTCCGCAGAATTGAGGCGCTGACTGGAGACGGCCTGATGGCTTATTATCAGAATGCCGAGGAGGAACTGCACCAGGCAGCGAAAGCGGCAAAGAGCACTCCGGCAGAACTGAAGGGACGGATTGAATCCATGTTGGAAGAGATTCGCACGCTGCACTCGGAGAACGAAAAGCTGAAAGCACGTCTGGCAAAGGATTCTCTGGGCGACGTTATGGACCGGGTGAAGGAGATTGGCGGTGTTAAGGTGCTTGCTGCAAAGGTCAGCGATGCGGACATGAACGGCTTACGCAATCTGGGCGATCAGCTGAAGGACAAGCTGGGCGAGGGTGTGATCGTATTGGCTTCTGTGCTGGATGGCAAGGTCAGCCTGATGGCGACAGCCACGGAAGGCGCCCAGAAGAAGGGTGCTCATGCCGGCAACCTGATTAAGGCGATTGCCGGGCTGGTAGGCGGCGGGGGCGGCGGACGTCCGAATATGGCCCAGGCCGGCGGTAAGAATCCGGCTGGTGTGGATGCCGCATTGGAGAAAGTGTATGAGGCTGCGGCAGAGCAGATTCAGTAGCAAGAGGCTTTTGGCAAATCCGTATCACAAAAATCTCCATGTTTTGCAAAAAATAGTTGACGAATAGAGATTTTATGCTATAATTTAAGCAGTGCGAATAAATACCCAAACAGTTGTATTATGCACAAGTACACAACTGGAGGGAGGTTAGGTGTGAGCGATGTCGAACGTAATCGTTAAAGAAAACGAAAGCTTGGACAGTGCTTTGCGCAGATTTAAAAGAAACTGTGCAAAGGCAGGTATCCAGCAAGAGATTCGTAAAAGAGAGCATTACGAGAAACCAAGCGTCAGACGTAAGAAAAAGTCTGAGGCCGCAAGAAAACGTAAATTTAATTAAGCGTTTCAAAATCCCCAGTCATAAGGCTGGGGATTTTTTCGTAGAATGGTAGTAAATACCGGCAGAGGGTGGGGCCTTTGTTTGAACGGATAAAAATTGCGGCGGTAGATAATCTGAAACTGCCAAAAGACGTAGTGCTGGGGGAGGTGCTGATTTCTTTTGTCGGCCGTACCAGTGTGATTGTTGAAAATTACCGTGGAATATTGATTTATGATGACCAGACGGTGAAGCTGCAGGCAAAAAACTGTAAGCTGCAGTTTCATGGAAAAAGGCTTCATATTGAATATTATAATCATGATGAGATGAAGATCAGCGGTTTGATTCAATCGATGGAGTTTGGGGAGTAAGCGGCCTTTTTGGAAATGAAACGGAAACGGGAGGGAAGCGGTTGAAGGATGCCTTAAAGCATTATTGGGAAGGATACCTGCGTATTCGTTTGAACGGTTTTTCACCAGAACGTTTTTTAAACCTCTGTATGTCAAGACAGATTGTGATCTGGGATTTGCGCTACCAGGACAATGGATATCAATTTTTGATCAGTGTAAAAGATTACCGAAGAGTGCGTCCGTTAGTGAGAAAGGCACAAGTACGGCTGAAAATTCTGGGGAGATACGGACTTCCCTTTTTTTTGTATCAAAACCGGAAGCGGAAATTGTATGCGGCAGGGCTTGCCTCTTTTTTCCTGGTACTGTTTTTTATGTCGCAGTTTATCTGGGATATTTCTATTGACGGCAATTACCAGTTTACAGATGATACCTTGATTCACTATCTGGAAACGCAAGGCATCCGGTATGGGCAATTCCGGTCTGAGATTGATTGTGATGCCCTGGAGGAGACCATCCGCAGCCATTATCCGGAGATTATCTGGGTTTCCGCCAGAATTTCCGGAACCAGGCTGATGATCAAGGTGAAGGAAAATGAAGTTATGGGAGAGATTCCCCAAAAAGAGGATGCACCCCGCGACCTGGTGGCAGAAAAATCCGGTACCATTACCCGCATGGTAGTGCGCAGAGGCAAGGCTCAGGTCAGTGTGGGAGAATCCGTAGAGGCAGGAGATGTGCTGGTTCGCGGCATAGTGCCGATTTATAACGATGCAGAAGAACTGGTGCGTGAACAACTGGTAAGAGCTGATGCGGATGTCTATGCGGTTACATCGGAAAGCTATCGGGAAAGGATACCTGCACTGACTATGAAACGCACGGAAACTGGAAGAAAACGCCAGGGATTCCGGCTGCGTCTGGGCGGAATTTCTTTTCTTTGGATATTTCCGACTTGGGGGGAAGAGCCGTGGGAAATGACTTCCAGAAGCCGCCAGGTGACGGTACTGGGAGACTTCTACCTGCCGGTATGGATTGACCAGATCCAGGCCCGGGAATATCAGATTTATGAACATTTTTTGACAAAAAAAGAACTGGAGTTGGAAAAAGAGCGGATTCATCAGAAAAAGAGGGAGAATTTCGTGCAAAAAGGGGTACAAATTCTTGAAAATAGTGTTAGAATATTAGCAGAGGATTCTGGCTGGATCGTCCAGGGAGAATTTCTTTTGGAAGAACAGATCGGAACCGGAAAAGCGATCGTGCCGGAGGAGATCGAACAATCCAAAGAATCGGAAGCAGAAGGAGAACAAACAGCCGAATGAGCGTAATAGAAACAATGATTGATATACCAATCGAACATGAAACGAATGTCTGCGGCCAATTTGACCAATATCTGAAAAAAATCGAACGTACTTTGCGGGTGACGATTGTAGCCAGAGACGGTACGGTCAAGCTGATTGGCCCGGAAGGGATGGTTGGGAAAGCGAAAAGTGTACTGAACGATCTGGTGGAACTTTCCAAACGGGGAAATGCGATTACAGAGCAAAACGTAGACTATGCCCTTTCGCTGTCCTTTACGGAGTCGGACCATGCGATTTTGGAGATTGACAAGGACATTATTTGCCGGACGGTCAACGGGAAGCCTGTGAAACCCAAAACATTGGGGCAGAAACAATATGTGGATGCCATCCGACAGAAGATGATTGTGTTCGGCGTGGGTCCTGCGGGAACCGGCAAGACGTATCTTGCGATGGCAATGGCGATCCAGGCATTTAAGAATAGTGAGGTCAACAGGATTATCCTGACCAGACCGGCGATTGAGGCAGGAGAAAAACTGGGATTTTTGCCAGGGGATCTGCAGAGCAAGATTGATCCTTATCTGCGGCCGCTTTATGATGCCTTGTATCAGATTATGGGGGCGGAAAGCTTTCTTCATAATTCAGAAAAGGGGTTGATTGAGGTTGCGCCTCTGGCCTATATGCGCGGGCGGACCCTGGATAATGCTTATATTATTCTGGATGAGGCGCAGAATACGACCCCGGCTCAGATGAAGATGTTCCTGACCCGGATTGGCTTTGGTTCCAAGGTGGTGATCACCGGGGACCGGACGCAAAAGGACCTTCCCGGGGGTGCGGCTTCGGGGTTGGATGTGGCGATGCGGGTGTTGCAGAAGATTGATGATATCGGCTTTTGCGCTCTGACCAGCGAGGATGTGGTGCGCCATCCGTTGGTACAGAAAATCGTTCAGGCTTATGACGATTATGAGCGGAAGGAAGAGCGAAAGGAAGAACGAAAGGGGCGCATAGGAAGGGCAGAACGGCAAAGAAGCCGCAAATAGGCCGCAAAGGGATGCAAAAGAAAAGGGGGAATGGGATGACAATTCATACGGAATATGAGACGGACAAGCAGTTGGAATTGCCTTACGAAGAGATTGTGCAGGAGATTGTTGCGGCAGCGCTGGATTATGAACAATGCCCCTATGAGGCGGAGGTGAATGTGCTTTTTACAGACAATGCCGCCATACAGGAGATTAACCGGGATTACCGGCAGATGGATGCCCCTACGGATGTCTTGTCATTTCCGATGATTGAGTTTGGACAGGAGTCGGATTTCAGCCATGTGGAGGAGCACGCAGAGGATTTTTTTAATCCGGAGACGGGGGAACTGCTGCTGGGAGACATTGTGATTTCCGTGGAAAAGGTTATGGAGCAGGCCGAAAAATACGGACATTCCACACGCAGGGAGTTAGCTTTCCTGGTTGCTCATAGCATGCTTCATCTTTGCGGCTATGATCATATGGAAGCGGGCGAACGGGAACGGATGGAGCAAAGACAGCGGGAGATACTGTCTGGGAAAGGGTATGACAGATGAGAAAAAATTGTATGGCAATTCCAGGAATGCTTCTGATAGGCGCGCTGCTTCTGACAGGCTGTTCCAGAGAAGCCGGTTCGGATGATGTGTTTACGACTGAGGCTATGATTTATATTGAGCCGGAGACAGAACCTATTGTGATCGAGGTGGAAACAGAGGAAGAGACGGATGCTGTACCGCAGATTTATGAACCATGGGAACGGCTCGAAAAAGACGGCAGGATTCGCAGCTATTTAACCGGAGAGATGGTTTTAGCTGCGCAGGGTGACCGCCGGCCGCTGGCGATTATGATGAGCAACGATAAGGCGGCGCTTCCTCAATACGGCATCAACCGGGCAGGCGTTGTCTACGAAGCACCGGTGGAAGGAGATATGAACCGCTATATGGCGATTATTGAAGATTACGATAATCTGGACCGGATCGGTTCGGTTCGCAGCTGCCGTACCTATTATACTTATTTTGCCCGTGAATTTGATGCGATTTATGCCCATTACGGACAGAGCACATTTGCAAAGCCTTATCTGAAAAATGTGGACAATATCAATGGGGTGGAAGGCACTGGCGAGACTGCCTATTTCCGTTCCAAGGACAGGAAAAGGCCTCATAATGCCTATGCCAGTTTCGAGGGGATTCAGCGTGCCATTGAAAAACTTGGATATTCCCAGCAATACAGTGACGAATACCGGGGACATTATTATTTTGCTGATGAAAATTATCCGGTGAACCTGGAGGGGGAAGGAATACTGGAGGCATCAAAAGTGATGCCAGGATATTCCCTTAACAATCCCTGGTTTGAGTATCATGAGGATGACGGACTTTATTACCGCTATCAGTACGGCGCGGAGCATCTGGGCAGCGAAGGACAGATTGCAGTGAAAAATATCCTGATCCAGTGCTGTGCCGCCGGTTATTATGCCACTACCGATTACCGCAATATCAATGTCCATGAGGATCAGTGGGGGGGATACTTTATCACGAATGGAAAGGCGATTAACATTTCCTGGAAAAAGGATGGAGAATTTGGCGTTACCCACTATTATGGGGCGGATGGGCAGGAGATTGTATTGAATCCGGGAAAGACCTGGGTTTGTATTGTGCCTACATCGGATGCGGGAAGAATCGTTTTGGAATAGAGGAATAAAATTACCATATAAGGGAAAAATAAGCAGACAATATCCTTATCATCAGGAGGTTTCTCAATGAAACGATATGTGATCTGCTTATTTTTGTTTATAGGGGTCAGTGCGGTATGCCTGACTGCCGGATATTTTGTGGCCCGGCGACATCAGGATACATCCTTTTCTTCTGCGGAGGAATTAGAGATAGAGACGATAGGAACGGCAGAAGTGACGGAAAGCGCGCCAGAGAACCTGGCGGCTGCCAATCGCAGCCAGGTCCGCCATGAGACGGTCAAAGAAGAATATTATCTGGTTTCGGAAGACGGTTTTTTGCTGGTGTTCGGCAAAGATAAAGAAACGATCTGCCTTTATACGCATATTCCTTTGCTTGAGTTTCCGGAACGGGAACAGGAACGGCTGCGGGAGGGAATCTGGTTTCCCAGTATGATGGAGGTGATTCACTATCTGGAGTCGTATACCAGCTGAAAAATCTGCTTGAAAAGTGAAGCTAAAATAGCTACAATAGGAAAGAACTGTTATCAAAGACCGGAGGATAAAAAGTGGGCAGACAGGTGATTATCATCGGAGGCGGAGCTTCCGGCATGGCGGCGGCGATTATGGCGGCGCGCCAGGGAGCCGAGGTGACAATTCTTGAACATATGGACCGAGTGGGGAAAAAGATCCTTTCCACCGGCAACGGCAAATGTAATCTGACCAATCTTTTCCTGGAGAAGGATTGCTATCATTGCAGCCAGCCGGGATTTCCCATGGATGTTTTGGAATGCTTTGGTGTGAAGGATGCCTTGGACTTTTTTGAGGGACTGGGGATTGTGACCAAGAATAAGAACGGCTATATTTATCCGAATTCCGAACAGGCATCGGCTGTACTGGATCTGCTTCGCCTGGAGTTGTCTCACCTTCAGGTGAAGATTATGACCGGATGCCAGATCCTGAAGCAGCCATGCAGGAAAGGGCGGCGTTTTCTGATTCAGAGCAATTATGGTGATGTTTTGGGTGACGCCTTGATTTTGGCCACTGGTTCCAAGGCTGCGCCGGTTACCGGATCAGATGGAAGCGGTTATTGTTTGGCGGAAAGCTTTGGCCATCGGGTGATTACGCCTTTGCCGGCTTTGGTTCAGCTTCGCTGTGCAGGAAAGCATTTTAAGCAATTGAGCGGGGTGCGATGCGAGGCCGCTGTTGCTCTTGTTTCCGGCAAAAAAACGCTGGCAAGGTCGATGGGGGAAGTGCAGCTGACCGACTATGGGATATCGGGGATTCCTACCTTTCAGGTCAGCCGTTTTGCTTCCGTGGCGCTGGCCAGAAAGCAGGCGGTGCGGGCGATTCTGGATTTCCTTCCGGCCAAAAGCAAAATGGAGACGGAACGGTTTTTGACGGAAAGAGCGATGCAAATGCCATACCTGAAAACCGGGGATTTCCTTGTCGGAGTGCTTCACAAAAAGCTGTCGGCAGTACTTTTGAAGTTGTCTGGTATACCGGCGGAACAGATGGTGGCAAAGACGCCGAAAAGCGCCTGGAGCCGGTTGGCGGATCAAATCAAATCTTTTGAAGCGGAAGTGACGGCGACCAATTCCTTTGAGCAGGCCCAGGTATGTTGCGGAGGTGTGGATACCAGGGACGTTATGCCGGAAACTTTGGAATCGCGGTTGGTGCCGGGACTTTATCTGACAGGGGAGTTGCTGGATGTGGACGGCATTTGCGGCGGATACAATCTGCAATGGGCATGGAGCAGCGGATGTCTTGCAGGTATTTATGCGGGAGGCGGATGTTTTGTTCATTAAAACAAATTTGCCAGGATGGAGAAAATCATGATACGAATTACCCAGCTGAATTTGCCGGCAGGACATACAAAGGAAGAGTTGTATCGGAAAGCTGCCGGAATTTTGCGGATTGAGCCAGAGCGGATTGCTGCTGTTCATATACGGCGTCAGTCTCTGGATGCCAGAAAAAAGCCAGAGTTGTTTTATAGCTATACGGTAGATGTTGAGTTGGCGGCGTCAGGCAAAAATGGGCGCACAGACAAGGCTTCGCAAAAAAAGCTAGAGAAAACGCTTGTACATAAGGCGAAGAATGTAAGAATTCTGGTTCCTGGAGAAGATACCTATCGGTTTGCTGGCTTGGGGGAGCGGAAACTTTCCCATCCGCCGGTGATTGTCGGAGCCGGACCGGCAGGCCTGTTCTGCGGTTTGATGCTTGCCCGCCATGGCTATCGGCCTCTGATCCTGGAACGGGGGCAGGATGTTTTACATAGACAAAAGGCAGTAGAACATTTTTGGAAAACAGGTGAACTGGATATTCGTTCTAATGTACAGTTTGGAGAAGGCGGAGCCGGAACCTTTTCGGATGGAAAGCTGAACACTCTGGTGAAGGACCCTAACGGCCGGAACCGGCTGGTTTTGGAGATCTTTCGTGAATTTGGCGCTGAAGAAAGTATTTTGTATCAGAATAAGCCGCATATCGGAACGGATCTATTGTGCCTTGTTGTGAAGAGGATGCGGGAGGAAATCCTTCGCCTTGGCGGTGAAATACGGTTTGAATGCCAGGTGGCGGATTTGATGCTAGAGCAAGGCCGGGTTTGCGGTGTGACCACCGAATGGGGGGAGCAGATTCCCTGTCAGGCGGCAGTGTTTGCGATCGGGCACAGCGCAAGAGACACCTTTTCCATGCTTTGGAGGCAGAACGTTCCGATGTCGTCTAAGGCATTCGCGGTAGGTTTGCGTATCCAGCATCCTCAGAGCATGATAAACCGTGTCCAGTATGGAAGGGAAGATGCAGGCTTTTTGGGTGCTGCCGATTATAAGCTGACCTGGAAGGCGGCTGGCGGACGGGGAGTATATTCCTTTTGCATGTGTCCCGGCGGTTATGTGGTCAATGCTTCTTCGGAGCAGGGAATGCTGGCTGTCAATGGCATGAGTTATCATGACCGGGCCGGTCTCAATGCCAACAGCGCTTTGATTGTGACCGTGACGCCGGAAGATTATCCGGGAGATGGTCCTTTGGCTGGGATGGAGTTTCAAAGATTGCTGGAACGAAAAGCGTTTGAGGCCGGAAACGGGAAAATCCCGGTGCAGCTTTACGGGGATTTTATAAATAAAAGAGATTCTTACAAGCTTGGGGATGTCGCGCCGCAGATGAAAGGGATGTGGACGTTTGGCAATCTGCACCAGGTTTTGCCCTCAGTGCTTACAGTGGCATTGCGGGAAGGAATATGCGGATTCGGGCAGATTATCCCTGGATTTGACCGCCTGGATGCCGTTCTGGCCGGCGTGGAGAGCCGCACCTCATCTCCGGTACGGATCTGGCGGGATGAAAGGCTGGAAAGCGCGGTAAAAGGGTTGTACCCCTGCGGAGAAGGCGCTGGATATGCCGGAGGCATTACTTCCGCTGCTATGGACGGAGTGCGGACGGCTGAAGCGATTGCCTCCTGCTATCAGCCTTTTGACGGCAGAATGGAAAATTAGGAGAATATCAGATGTCTGTAGATGTAAGATTGGAATTGAAAAATAAGAAACGCATTGTGGTCAAGATCGGTTCCTCTTCCCTGACCCATTCCCAAACCGGCGAGTTAAATCTTCTCAAAATAGAAAAGCTGGTGCGTATCCTTTGTGACCTGAAAGGAGAGGGGCGGGATGTTATTTTAGTTTCTTCCGGGGCGATTGCTGCCGGACGGCAGGCGATCGGAGGGCAGAAGCCGACCCGTATTTCGGAAAAACAGGCATATGCGGCGGTGGGACAGGCACGTCTGATGATGGTTTATCAGAAGCTTTTTTCGGAATATAACCATGTGGCGGCCCAGGTGCTTTTGACGAAGGATACGATGACCAGTGAAAATTCCCGCTATAATGCGCAAAACACATTTGACGAACTGATGAACCTGGGAGCGGTTCCGATTGTCAATGAGAACGATACCGTTTCCACTCATGAGATCCAGTTTGGGGATAATGACCGCCTGTCCGCGATTGTGGCCGCCCTGGTCGGAGCGGATCTGCTGATTCTGCTTTCGGACATTGACGGCCTGTATTCGGATGATCCCCGAAGGAATCCCCAGGCAGAATTTATCAGCCAGGTAAAAGAAATCACGCCGCAGCTCATGGAGATGGGGAAAGGCACGGCGGGCAGTGATGTGGGGACAGGCGGAATGGCGGCAAAGCTGGCAGCCGCACGGATTGCGACGGACAGCGGGTCCGACATGATCATCGCCAATGGGGGAAATGTAGAAGTGATTCATGAGATTATGCAGGGAATGCCGAGAGGAACTCTTTTTATGGCGCATGAAAACCTGGATTTCGATCTGATGGATTATATTAACTACCAATATTAGACAGGGAGAGAAAGCAGTATGGACCAGACAGTGATTGACCGGATTAATGAACTGTATCATAAGTCACAATCCGTGGGTCTGACGGAAGAAGAAAAAGCGGAACAGGCAGCTCTTAGAAAAGAGTATATCGCGGTAATCCGCAGGAATATGCGGGCAAACTTAAACAGCATTTCCATTCAGGAAAAGGACGGCTCGATTACAGACCTCGGGAAAAAGTACGGCGGAGTCCCGGATGAACAGTCATAAGAAAAAAATAAGAGAGGAGATCCGCCGTCTGCGCAGTGAGCTTTCTTTGCGTGATAAGGAACAGATGGACGGCCAGATCCGGGACCGGATTTTGAAGTGGCTGAAATTTCAGAAGGCAGAGACCGTATATCTTTACGCTTCTCTGGCTGGTGAAGTGGATACCTGGGGGTTGATGGAACAATTGTGGAAAAAAGGAGTGAGCACGGCTCTTCCCAGAGTCGAGGGGAAAGAACTTGTGTTCTGCTTTGTGGATAAGAAAGAATTGCTGGAAAAAGGCGCATATGGTATATGGGAGCCAAAAAAGGTATGCCAAATGGCCGAGGAAAGAAAAACTGTGGTAATCACACCTGGCTTGGCGTTTTCTTTGACAGGAGAGCGGATCGGATACGGGGGCGGATATTATGACCGCTTCTTTGAACGGGAGCCGGAGCATGTACGCGTCGCGCTTGCCTATCCGTTTCAGGTGAAGGAATGCGTTGTTTCGGGACATAAGGATCAGAGGGTTCATTGGATTGCAACCCCCGAAAAAGTGGCTGAATGTGTGCCGGTGATACCTGACAGGGAGGTATAGCAGATATGGATTTGATAGAGATTGGAAAGAAGGCAAAGGCGGCTGCGGCATATTTGGGCCGATTGGGTCCGGCTGATAAAAACAGAGGATTGCGGGCGTCCGCCCAGGCTCTCCTGGATGGAGAAGCTGAGATTTTGTGTGCCAATCAGGAGGATGTGATTCGAGCCATGGCGGCCGGGATGAGCCGTGCCCTGATAGACCGTCTGGAATTGACGCCTGCCCGGGTTCAGGCAATGGCTGACGGACTTTTACAGGTGGCGATGCTGGAAGATCCGACGGGAGAAGTCCTTTCAATGAAGGAACGGCCGAATGGCCTGGTGATTGGGCGTAAGCGGGTCCCCTTGGGGGTGATTGGCGTGATCTATGAAGCCCGCCCGAATGTCACGGCGGATGCCTTTGGCCTTTGCTTTAAAGCCGGCAATGCGGTGATCTTAAAAGGCGGCAGCGATGCGCTGGAATCGAATAAAGCGATTGTCTGCTGGTTGAAGAAAGGACTTGCTGATGCAGGTATCAGTGAAGATGCGGTCTGCCTAATTTCGGATACAGACCGGGAAACGGCGAGGAAATTGATGCGCCTGAATCAATATGTGGATGTGCTGATTCCCCGCGGAGGCGCGGGCCTGATTCGCACGGTGGTTGAAAACAGCACGGTGCCGGTGATTGAAACGGGTACCGGGAATTGCCATATTTATGTGGATGAAGGCGCCGATCTTGAGATGGCCTTGAATATTATCGATAATGCCAAGACACAGAGGATCGGGGTGTGCAACGCATGCGAGTCCCTGGTGGTTCATCGCGCTGAGGCCCAACGTTTTCTGCCTTTGCTGCGAAAAAGAATGGAGGAAAAACAAGTTGAAGTGAGAGCGGATGCGGAGGCATGCGCTTTGGTTCCGTGGTTTGTGCCGGCGACGGAAGAAGACTGGGGAAGCGAATATCTGGATTATATTTTGTCGCTGAAGCTGGTGGGGTCTCTGGAGGAAGCAATTGCTCACATAAACAGCTACAATACAGGTCATTCGGAATCGATCGTTACCAGGGATTACGAACATGCTCAAAGGTTTTTGAATGAGATTGATGCGGCGGCTGTATATGTGAATGCTTCTACCAGATTTACAGATGGAAATGAGTTCGGCTTCGGGGCCGAGATCGGGATAAGTACGCAGAAACTTCATGCCAGAGGCCCTATGGGGTTGGAGGCGCTTACGACTACAAAGTATATTATCTATGGAAACGGCCAGATTCGCGAGTAGAAAATCTCCCCCTTAAACCCCCTCCTTGGTGCCATTGTACCATATTTGTCGAAAAAGGTCAAATTAAGAAATTCTTAAGGAAAAAGAACGGTTGGAAAGACAGGGGGATATATGATATTATAAGCATAGAAAAGAAACGGAAAAAGGGGAAGACAGAGCAGTGAACAGGGCAATACCGCATGCAGCTATAAACTGGAATTGAGAAACAGAAAAAGAAGCGAGTACCCCGCTTGAGCCATAAGGTTGTACGGTAAAAACGCTTCTTTTATATGACTATTTAGCAGAAGGGAATAAAAGCCAAGAAAAATGTATCAGGAAATTAATTTAGATAAAATAGATATGAATGCAGAACCTCCCGCAGAAGAACCTGCCAGACAGTACTACTTCATGGCAAAATGTCGGGAATGGGTTCGGGAATTTGAGCAGAAAAACGGCCGCCGTCCGACTGCGTTTATCCAGACCTTCGGCTGTCAGATGAATGCCCGCGATTCGGAAAAGCTGCGAGGGATTCTTTTGCGGGCCGGGTATGAAGAAGGAAGAGACGAGACTGCGGATTTTGTGCTATATAACACCTGCACAGTGCGGGATAATGCCAATCAGAAGGTCTATGGGCGCCTGGGGCATCTTCAGACACTGAAAAAGAAAAATCCAGGAATGGGGATTGCTTTGTGCGGCTGTATGATGCAGGAGGCTGCCGTCGTTGAACGGATTCAAAAAACCTACCCGTTTGTGGATTTGATTTTTGGGACTCATAATATTTATAAGCTGGCCGAACTTTTATACCGCTGCCAGACGGAAAAGGAAATGGTGGTGGATGTCTGGGATTCTGCAAAAGAGGCGGTAGAGGATCTCCCTGCCACGCGCAAATATCCATTTAAGTCGGGAGTCAATATTATGTATGGCTGCAATAATTTTTGCAGTTACTGCATTGTGCCTTATGTGCGTGGGAGGGAGCGAAGCCGGGAACCGGAGGAGATTCTTGCTGAGATCCGAAGGCTGGCGGAAGACGGCGTGAAGGAAGTGATGCTTCTTGGACAGAATGTGAATTCTTACGGGAAAAATCTGGCAAGGCCGATGACCTTTGCAGAATTGCTCCGTCAGGTAAATGAGGTAAAAGGGATTGAGAGAATCCGGTTTATGACATCTCATCCCAAAGACCTGTCGGATGATTTGATCCGGGCAATGCAGGAATGCAAAAAGGTCTGCCGCCACCTGCATTTGCCGCTGCAATCCGGAAGCAGCCGGATTCTGGAGATTATGAATCGCCGCTACACAAAAGAACAATATTTGGATCTGACTGAGCGAATCCGGCGGGCGATTCCGGATATTTCCCTGACGACAGATATTATTGTCGGCTTTCCGGGAGAGACGGAGGCGGATTTTGAGGAAACTCTTGACGTGGTTCGGAAGGTCCGCTATGACAGCGCTTTTACCTTTATATACTCCAAACGTACCGGGACTGTGGCTGCATCGATGGAAGGACAGGTGCCGGAAGAAGTGGTGAAAGACCGCTTTGACCGTCTCTTGTGTGAGGTTCAGCAGATCGCTGCGAAGGTGTGCGGGCGTGATGCCGGCTCGACCCGGATGGTACTGGTGGAATGCGAGAATGACCATCAGCAGGGTTATGTGAGCGGCCGGCTGGGGAACAATCTGCTGGTCCACTTCCCGGGAGACGCTTCCTTGATCGGGAAAATAGTGCCGGTAAAACTTTTGGAGTCCAAGGGGTTTTATTATATAGGAAAAATGGAAGAAGCTGAGGACAGAAGATGAGTGGATTATCGCCAATGATGGCTCAGTATATGGAAACAAAGAAACAATATCATGATTGCATTCTGTTTTACCGTCTGGGTGATTTCTATGAGATGTTTTTTGACGATGCAAAAACTGTCTCAAGAGAGCTGGAACTTACGCTTACCGGAAAAGAATGCGGATTAGAGGAACGCGCACCTATGTGTGGCGTTCCTTATCATGCTGTGGACGCCTATCTGAGCCGGTTAGTGCAAAAAGGGTATAAGGTAGCGATCGCTGAACAGATGGAAGACCCTAAACTTGCCAAAGGCCTCGTAAAACGGGAAGTGATCCGCGTGGTGACGCCAGGTACGATTACCAGTTCCCAGGCGCTGGATGAGACCAAAAACAATTATCTGATGGGGATTGTTTACCTGGGAGACCGGATGGGGATTTCAGTGGCGGATATCACTACAGGGGATTTTTTGGTGACGGAAGTAGAGAACGAGCGCTCTCTTTATGATGAAATTTACAAATTTTCTCCTCCGGAGATTATCTGCAACGATGCGTTCTCCATGTCTGGAATCAGCCTGGAGGAAATGAAAAACCGTTATCAGTTTTCTGTATCATCTTTGGATTCCCGTTTCTTTCAGGAGGAAAGCTGCCGCAGGATTTTGCTGGAACATTTTAAGGTGGGAAGCTTAGAGGGACTCGGGCTTGCGGATTATGACAGCGGTGTGATCGCGGCAGGTTCGGTTCTCCAATATCTGTATGAGACCCAGAAAAACGGTTTGGATCATATGACTGTCATTGTTCCTTACTCTACCGGCAATTATATGGTGCTGGATTCTTCCACCAGGCGGAATCTTGAACTTTTGGATACTATGCGGGAACGGCAGAAGAGAGGGAGCCTTTTGTGGGTGCTTGACAAGACCCGTACAGCCATGGGAGCCAGGCTTTTGCGGACCTGGATTGAACAGCCGCTTATTGACCGGGACGCAATTTTGGAACGTCAGCAGGCGATTGAGGAGCTGAATCTTAATTATATCGGAAGAGAAGAACTGGGGGAGTATTTAAACCCGATATATGACCTGGAACGCCTGATTGGCCGCATCAGCTACAAAACAGCCAATCCCCGGGATCTGCTGGCATTCTGTAATTCAATAGCCATGATCCCGCATATCAAAAAACTGCTCTGCGAATTTACTTGTGGAAATCTCAAGGCCCTCCGAGAGGAGTTGGATTCTCTGGAAGAACTGTGCGATTTGATCCGCAGTGCGATTGTGGATGAGCCTCCGGTTGCGATTCGTGAGGGCGGCATTATCCGCGAGGGATATTATGAAGAAGCAGACCAGCTGCGCCATGCAAAAACGGAGGGGAAAACTTGGCTTGCTCAGCTTGAGGCCAGGGAACGTGAAAAAACCGGCATAAAAAACCTGAAGATCAAATTCAATAAGGTGTTTGGGTATTATTTCGAGGTGACCAATTCCTTTAAAGAACTCGTCCCGGAATATTTTATCCGCAAACAGACGCTCACAAATGCGGAACGCTATACTACGGATGAACTGAAAAAGCTGGAAGATATTATCTTGGGGGCGGAGGACAAACTGTTTTCTCTGGAATATGATCTGTTCTGTGAGGTAAGGGACAAGATTGCTGCAGAGGTGGTGCGCATCCAGAAAACGGCCAGGGCTTTGGCGACGGTGGATGTCTATGTTTCTCTTTCGACGGTGGCGACACGGAATAATTATATCAAGCCGTCAATCAATGAGAAAGGCGCTATTCAAATTAAGGGCGGCCGCCATCCGGTGGTGGAAAAAATGATGGGGAATGATTTTTTTGTAGCCAATGACACGTTTTTGGACAACGGGAAAAACCGGATCTCTATTATTACCGGCCCGAATATGGCAGGAAAATCTACTTATATGAGGCAGACGGCCTTGATTGTGATTATGGCCCAGCTGGGCAGCTTTGTCCCGGCGGATTCTGCCAATATCGGAATTTGCGACCGTGTCTTTACCCGCGTAGGGGCTTCTGATGATCTGGCTTCCGGGCAGAGTACCTTTATGGTGGAGATGACAGAAGTGGCCAACATTCTCCGCAATGCGACCCGCAACAGCCTGCTCATTCTGGATGAAATCGGGAGGGGGACCAGCACCTTTGACGGATTGAGTATTGCATGGGCAGTGGTGGAGCATATCAGCAATACCAGGCTTCTGGGGGCGAAGACCCTGTTTGCCACACATTACCATGAACTGACGGAATTGGAGGGGATTATCAGCGGGGTCAACAATTATTGCATTGCTGTCAAAGAGAAGGGCGATGATATTATGTTTCTGCGCAGAATCGTCCGGGGCGGGGCTGACAAAAGCTACGGGATTCAGGTGGCCAAGCTTGCAGGAGTGCCGGAGTCTGTGATTCTTCGCGCAAAAGAGTTGGTGGAAGAATTGATTGCCTCAGATTTGACATCCAAAACGCGGGAGATTGCAGAAGTCAGCGCCAATATATCCAGCCGCAAGGCTGTGTCTAAACCTGACGATGTGGAATTGAGGCAACTTACCATGTTTGATGCAGTCCGCGAAGATGATATTATCAAAGAATTGCGGGAAATGGAGTTGGGGAGGATGACTCCGATTGACGCCCTGAATGTTCTTTATCGTTTTCAGACAAAGCTGAATAATCGGTGGACAGCAGATAAAAAGGAGACATAAAAATATTATGTAAATCTATGGAGGGCCAAGATGCCAAACATACAGGTTCTGGATCAGAATACCATCAATAAGATTGCTGCCGGGGAGGTGATTGAGCGGCCTGCTTCCGTGGTAAAGGAACTGTTGGAAAATGCCATTGATGCCAAAGCGACTGCTGTTACCGTAGAGATCCGTGACGGCGGTATTTCATTTATCCGGGTAACGGATAATGGATGCGGCATTTCGCCGGATGAAATATCTCTGGCTTTTCTGCGCCATTCGACCAGCAAAATCCGTACGGCAGAGGATTTGCTGCTGGTATCTTCTCTTGGGTTTCGGGGGGAGGCTCTTTCCAGCATTGCCGCCGTATCCCAGGTGGAGGTTATTACACGGATTTCCGGGAATCTGACAGGAACCCGCTACCAGATTGAAGGCGGTGTGCAAAAAAACCAGGAGGAGATTGGCGCTCCGGAGGGGACTACCTTTCTTGTCAGGAATTTGTTTTATAATACGCCGGTGCGTAAGAAATTTTTGAAGACGGCTATGACGGAGGGGGCGCATGTGAGCGATCTGGTAGAAAAAATAGCCTTGTCCCACCCGGAAATTTCCATCCGGTTTATTCAGAATAATCAAAATAAGCTCTACACCTCTGGAAATCACAATTTAAAGGATATTATTTATACGGTGTATGGAAGGGAGATTGCCGCCAATCTTTTGACCGTGCAGGCCGAACGGGAAGCCATTGCTGTCAAGGGTTTTATCGGAAAACCGGTTATTGCCCGCAGCAACCGGAATTTTGAAAATTATTTTATCAATGGCAGGTATATTAAAAGCAATATTATCGGTAAGGCGATAGAGGAGGCCTATCGTCCTTTTATGATGCAGCATAAATATCCTTTTACCATGTTATATCTGGAAATCGAACCGGAATTGTTGGATGTCAATATCCATCCCACGAAAATGGAGCTGCGTTTCCAGGATGGGGAGTCTGTCTTTCGCGCTGTGCGTGAGTCTGTCACGGAAGCACTGATGCACAAAGAACTGATTCCTCAGGTGGAACCTGGGACGGAGAAACGCAGGCAGGAGGATTGTGGAACGTTAAAGCAAAAGGAAAAGAAGAGGCTGCCGCTTCCGGAGCCGTTTGAAAAACAGCGGATGGCACAGTGGAAGGAAGAGCATGCTGCCACACGTCCCAGGGAGGGCGTTGCGGAAGAAGCGGCCGGCTATCTGGTACGGGAATCATCAAAAACCGTGCCTTCGACAGTCCCTCAGGCAGTCCCTGATACGACTTCTCCCCATAAGCAGATGAATCTTTTTGAAGAACGGCTCTTGGAACCTTCCTCCCGCAGCCGTCACAAACTGATCGGACAGCTTTTTGACACTTACTGGCTGGTGGAGTTTAATGACCAGCTTTATATTATTGATCAGCATGCTGCCCATGAAAAAATACTGTATGAGAAAACTATGGCCGATCTGGAGGTGCGAAGGCAGACCAGTCAGATGGTAGACCCGCCGATTGTTTTGACTCTGGGAGGACGGGAGGCGGCGCTTTTGGAAAAGTACCGCCAGATTTTCCGGGATCTTGGGTTTGAGATCGAGCCTTTTGGAGGACGCGAATATGCGGTTCGTGCAGTTCCTGATAATCTGTTTTCTCTTGCTCAAAGAGAACTATTAACGGAACTTATGGACGGATTGTCGGAGGATATGGTTCCGGGAAATTCTTCCATGATTTATGAGAAGGTGGCTTCCATGTCCTGCAAAGCGGCAGTGAAAGGCAATCACTCCATGAGTTTTGCGGAAGCGGATCAGTTGATTGACCAGCTGCTGAAACTGGAAAACCCTTATGCCTGCCCTCACGGCCGACCGACTATTATTTCCATGAGCAAATATGAGCTGGAAAAGAAGTTTAAGCGAATTGTGTAAATCTTCGGAGGAGGAATCCCTATGAAACAGCCATTGATTGTATTGACAGGACCGACTGCTGCTGGCAAAACGGCTCTTTCCATTCGTCTGGCACAGTCTGTCGGCGGAGAAATTATCAGTGCTGATTCCATGCAGGTGTACCGGCATATGGATATTGGCTCGGCAAAGGTGACAACCCAGGAGAGGAATGGCGTTTTGCATCATCTGATTGATGTTCTGGAGCCGTGGGAAGATTTTAACGTGACGGTTTTTCAATCTATGGCCAGAGAGGCATTGTCAGATATCTATGCCCGCGGCCATATTCCGATTGTGGCAGGAGGAACCGGATTTTACATTCAGGCATTGCTGTATGATATTGATTTTAAAGAAAACGATCCTAATACCGACGTGCGTTCAGATCTGGAAAAGGCTGCCCGGGAGTATGGGAACGAATACCTGCACCAGCAATTGGCAAAGGTAGACCCAGATGCGGCACGGCAGATTCATGCAAACAATCGCAAGCGGGTGATACGCGCACTTGAATTTTACCATCTTACCGGTCAGCCGATATCGAAGCACAATCAACAGGAACGGGAAAAGGATTCTCCATACCGGTTCTATTATTATGTTTTAAACTGTGACCGTGCGCTTCTTTACCGTCGAATCGAAGAACGGGTGGATCAGATGATAGCTTCCGGTTTGGTTGCCGAGGTGGAACGGCTGCGGGAGATGGGTTGCCGCCGGGGGATGACTTCCATGCAGGGATTGGGATATAAAGAAATTCTGGATTATCTGAATCAGCAGTGCAGTCTGGAGGATGCGATCACAATACTCAAACGTGATACGCGACATTTTGCCAAACGTCAGCTTACCTGGTTTAAACGGGAACGGAATGTGCGCTGGCTGCAGCTGGAGGATTTTGATTTCCAGCAGGAACGGGTGCTAAGGCATATTTTGGAAGAATTCGGCCGTGAGGAGGCTCTGGCAGGCCGTAAAGAAAAAGAAGGAGAAAATTCTGATGGAACTGGAACAAATGTATGAAGAGTTAGGAATTCAGCGTGATATCTTAAACTTTGCGCGGGAGATTGAGGGAAATTTGAAAGAACGTTTCCGCGGCATTGACGAGACGGCAGAATATAATCAAATGAAAGTGATTCAGGCGATGCAGAAAGCCAGGGTCAGCGACATCCATTTTGCCGCCACTACTGGCTATGGATATAATGATCTGGGGCGGGATACTTTGGAAGAAGTTTATGCATTGGCTTTTCATGGCGAGAGCGCACTGGTTCGCCCGCAGCTGATCAGCGGAACCCATGCCCTGCACGTGGCGCTTTCCGGAAATCTGCGTCCAGGAGATGAACTGCTTTCCCCGGTTGGCAAACCATACGATACCCTGGAGGAGGTCATCGGAATCCGCGACTCTGCAGGTTCCTTAAAGGAATATGGCATAAGATACCGGCAGGTTGATCTGCTGGCAGATGGCTCCTTTGACTGGGAAGGAATCCGGCAGGCAATCAATGAGAGGACAAAGTTAGTGACCATTCAGCGATCCAAGGGATATGCAACCAGGCCGACGCTGTCTGTGGATAAGATCGGAGAATTGATTTCTTTTGTCAAAGGTATAAAACCTGATATTATTTGTATGGTGGATAACTGTTATGGCGAATTTGTAGAGCGAAAAGAGCCAACCGATGTAGGGGCCGACATGATTGTGGGGTCTCTGATCAAAAATCCAGGAGGCGGGTTGGCTCCGATCGGAGGATATATTGTGGGAAGGCAGGATTGTATTGACCGTGCTTCCTATCGACTGAGCGCTCCCGGCCTTGGAAAAGAGGTGGGTGCAAGCCTGGGGTTGAACCAGTCCTTTTATCAAGGGTTGTTTCTGGCGCCGACGGTGGTGGCCGGGGCCTTAAAAGGAGCGATTTTTGCGGCAAATATTTATGAGCGGTTTGGGTTTTTGGTGGTGCCGGATGCGAAGCAGTCCCGGCATGATATTATCCAGGCGATTACTTTCGGCACGCCAGAGGCAGTTATTGCCTTTTGCCAGGGGATTCAGGCGGCGGCGCCGGTAGACAGTTTTGTCACTCCGGAGCCATGGGACATGCCAGGATATGATGCTCCGGTGATTATGGCGGCCGGTGCATTCGTCCAGGGTTCATCGATTGAATTGAGCGCAGACGCCCCGATTAAAGAGCCTTATGCCGTCTACTTTCAGGGCGGCCTGACCTGGTATCATGCCAAGTTGGGAATCCTGATGTCCCTGCAGAAACTGGCGGATGCAAAAATTGTGGAAATACCTGACGCCCATTAAACTTTTCTAAACTTCTTTATTTTTGTGTACACATATTTGATTTTGTGGTAAAATATGTAAATGTATCTCATTTTCCGGCTGCGTATTTGGAGAGTCACGTGGAAGGGAAGAGAGAACGATGAAAATAAAAGATATTCCCAATGATGACAGACCTTATGAGCGCTGCCTCAGGGAAGGCCCGGAGAGACTGAGCGATGTGGAACTTTTATCGATTATTATCCGAAGTGGATTTAAAGATTCCAATTCCTTGGATCTCGCGTCCGATATTCTTGCCTTGAATTATCCAAAAGATGGGATTTTAGGACTTTTGCATCTGACATTGCCGGAGTTGACATCGGTAAAAGGGATCGGTGTGGTCAAAGGAATTCAGCTTTTATGTATCGGGGAATTATCGCGGCGTATTTGGAAACGGAAGGCCCGGGAGAAGACTCTGGTTTTTAAAGATCCGGGGACGGTGGCAGAATACTTTCAGGAAGATATGCGTCATATGGAACAGGAGCAGTTTTACATTATGCTCTTTAACACCAAACAGTCGCTGATTCGTGATATTCTGATTTCCAAAGGAACGGTCAATGCATCCCTTGCGACTCCCAGGGAGATTTTTATTGAAGCGCTCCGTTATCAGGCGGTCAGCCTGATTCTGGTTCACAATCATCCCAGCGGAGATCCGGAACCAAGCGGGGAGGATATTATTCTGACACGGCGCGTATGGGAAGCGGGCAGGATGATCGGGATTGCTCTTCAGGACCATGTGATAATCGGGGAATATTCTTATGTAAGTATGAAAGAACGGGGATTGTTATAGATGGAATCAAAACGCAGCAAGTATATTCTGGTTGGTATGTCTATAGTCTGTCTTTTGCTGATTGCAGTGACTTCTATTCGCGACAGCTTTCTGGAGCCTTTGCGTACGGGATTCGGATATTTTCTGATTCCTGTGCAGTCCGGGGTGAATCGCGCCGGGACTCTGATTTACAATGAGATTACCGATTACAGCCAATTTAAAGGAGCAGTGGAAGAAAATAAACGGCTGCGTGAGCAGATTGACGGTCTGGTGGAAGAGAACAGCCGTCTGCAGGCGGAGCAGTTTGAACTGCAGAGGCTGAGAGAATTGTATCAGCTAGATCAGGATTACCAGCAATATGAAAAACTCGGCGCACGGGTGATTGCCAAGGATTCCGGCGCCTGGTTTCAGGTCTTTCGGATCAATAAAGGTTCCGCCGACGGAGTCCGGGTAGATGCCAATGTGATTGCCGGAGGAGGCCTGGTGGGGATTGTGACGGATGTGGGGGCCAACTATGCCACGGTTCGTTCCATTATAGATGACGCGAGCCGCGTAAGCGCTATGGCCCAGCAATCAGGAGATACTTGTTTTGTGGAAGGGGACCTGACGCTCTTTTCCGAGGGCCGGCTGCGGATCAGCAAGATTACCAAAGATGGCGACGTAAAGGATGGCGACCGGATTGTCACCTCCAATATCAGTTCCAAATATCTGCCCGGACTTTTGATCGGTTATGCCACGGATATTACGACGGATGGCACCAGGCTTACCAAGTCCGGCTATCTTGTGCCGGCCGCCAGCTTTCATAATCTGCAGGAGGTTTTGGTGATCCTGGAACTGAAAGAAGATGAGACCGATGGCGAGATACCGTTGGGACAGGGAGACCAGGAATGAGACGGATTATCTTAAATATATTGCTGATGCTTCTGGCATTTACCATACAAAACGGGATTTTTCCGCTTTTACCGTTTTTGGCTGCCACCCCTAATCTTTTGTTGATTCTGACCTTCTCCTTTGGATTTATTTACGGGAAGGAAGCGGGGATGTGGTATGGGTTGCTGGCCGGGATTTTGCTGGATCTGTTCTATAGCGGCCCCTTCGGTTTTTACACCCTTTTATACATTCACATCGGATATGCGAATGGCATATGCACCAAATATTATTATGAGGATTACATTACTCTGCCATTGATTTTAAGCCTGGTGAACGAGTTGGCTTATAACTGTTATATTTATGTGTTCAGTTTTCTGATTCGCAATCGTTTGGACTTTTTGTACTATTTTGGAGAGATTATTCTGCCGGAGACAATTTTTACGGTAGTAGCGACACTGCTGATTTATCGTTCCTTCCTATTTACCAACCGGAGATTGGAGGAACTGGAAAAAAGGAGAGATTGATCAAGGAATGCTTAAGGATTTGCTGGAAATACTTCAGGAATTGTTTCATAGGATTGCCAGTTCACGCTTGTTTGCGCTCGGAGCGGTTTATATGGTTATGTTTTCGATTTTGATTGTTAAGCTGTTTAATCTGCAGATTGTGGCTGGTGAAGACTATTTGAGCGAGTATGAGAAGCTGACACAGAGGGAGGTGTCGATTCCCGGTACCCGGGGGAATATTTATGACTGCAATGGTTACCTTCTGGCCTATAATGAGCCGGCCTATTCGGTGACGATTCAGGATATCGGCGCCTATCCGGATTCTGCTTCCATGAATGCCATGCTGCTGCGCCTGGTCCGCATTTTAAAAAAACATGGCTATAGTGTGCAGGGAAAGCTGGAGATCGGGTTGGATGAAGGCGGCCGGATGATTTACACCAGCAGTTCCGAAGCCGCGAGGCTGCGTTTTTTGAGAGACTATTACGGCCTTCGTTCTCTGGATGAATTGAATGATCCTGACGGTAAGTATCCGACAGCAGTGAGTCCTCATGAACTTTTGCAGGCGCGCTGGGAACGTTACCGGCTCGATGAGATGAAGGATGACCGCGGCAATCCGCTTCTATTGACAGAGGAGGAGGCACTGGATATTTTTAACATCCGTTATACGATGTCTCTGACAGCCTATAAAAAATACGAAGCGATTCCGATCACATCCCATGTGGATGAAGGGACAATGGCCGAGATCCTGGAAAATACGTGGCAGCTGCGGGGGGTCAATATTGAAGAAACCACCGTACGGATGTACAACGACAGCATTTATTTTGCCCCTATTATCGGATATACCGGCAAAATGCAGGAAGATCACCTGGAAGAATTGCAGAAAGAGAATCCGGAATATGAGCTCAATGATATTGTTGGGCGCACCGGCATTGAATATAAGATGGAGACCAAGCTTCAGGGGGGGAAAGGGCATCGCAACCTGATCGTCAACAATATGGGCAGTATTATGGAGGTAGTGTCTGAGACGGAACCGACCACCGGAAATGACATTTATTTGACGATTGACCGGGAACTGCAGATTGGCATTTATCATTTAATTGAACAGCAGCTGGCAGGTATTCTGGTGGATAAGCTGAAGAACTATGATATAGAGATAACCTCCACCACCGATGCCTCCAAGATTGAGATACCGATTAAAGACGCTTATTATCAGCTGATTAATAATAATGTGCTGTCCTTGGATGCCATGGCTGCTGAAGGGGCTTCTCCTATTGAACGCGAGATTTATGGCAATTTCTCTGCCAGTAAGGAACGTATTCTGGAGCGGCTGCGCCAGGAATTGATGAGTGAACATGCAACCATCATGAAAGACCTTCCTAAAGATATGGTGGCTTATATGGTTTATATTTACAATTATCTGTCCGGCGAGACGGTGGGAATTGTAAAACGGGACAGCATTGATACGGAAAGCGACGCCTATCTGGCATGGCGTGATGATGAGATCAGTCTGCGGGATTATATCTATGCCGGAATTGCAGATAACTGGATTGATACCACACACCTGGATGTGGGCGACAAATATTCTAATGCGGATT
The DNA here is from genome assembly GCA_947063875.1 of uncultured bacterium. GTDB lineage: Bacteria > Bacillota > Clostridia > Lachnospirales > Lachnospiraceae > Brotaphodocola. The sequence continues at coordinate 2,165 of CAMSTY010000016.1, read as the reverse complement.
CCATTTATGAGGTTTTGGTGGATACTGTGCTGGAGGAACTCCGGTCGGATGGCCGCTTTGACAAAATGATTTGCCGTTATCTGGTTAATGACGAGGTTATCACCGGCCGCCAGCTTTGCCTGGCTCTCTATGCACAGGAGGTCCTTCCATATGATGAGCAGCAGATACAGCTTTTAAATTCCAATGGTGATAATTATGCCTATACTTTTATGATTGACCGCATTTCCAATATTGACATTACGCCGGCACAGCTGGCTTTAGACCCATGCACCGGCAGTGTGGTGATTACGGATGTGAACACCGGCGAGGTGAAAGCGCTGGTCACATATCCCAGCTATGACAATAATCGTCTGTCCGGGACCGTGGATGCTACTTATTTCAACCAGCTCCAGGAAGATCTTTCTCTTCCTATGTATAATAATGCAACGCAGGCTCAGAAGGCGCCTGGATCTACTTTCAAGCCTATTACGGCGATTGCCGGGGTTGAGGAAGGCGCTGTTACATTGGATGAGACCATCGATTGCACGGGTGTTTATGATGCGGTAACCCCGGATATCAAATGCTGGATTTACTGGGGCAAGCATGGCCCCCTGAATCTGGTTGGAGGGATTCAGAACTCCTGCAACTATTATTTTGCAGAAGTAGCGCATCGATTGTCTACGGATGAAAATGGGATGTATTCTACTGAACGCGGACTTGAGATTTTGCGAAAATATGCTTCCATGTTTGGATTGGATCGTCCGTCAGGGGTGGAGATTTCGGAGTTGGCCCCCCAGATGTCCACAGAAGACCCGGAACGTTCCGCAATGGGGCAAGGGACAAACCGTTATTCCAATATCCAGCTCTCCAGGTATGTGGCGGCGCTGGCCAATCGGGGGACGGTGTTTGATTTAAGTCTGTTGGATAAGATGACAGACTCCAAGGGAGAACTGATTGAAGATTTTTCTCCTAAGGTGACTGGTCATATTGATATCCAGGATTCCACCTGGGATGCTGTCCAGCAGGGAATGTACAACGTAATTTATGAGGGCAGTTCAAGCCGTATCTTTCGTGACCTGGAGGTGGAAATTGCCGGAAAAACCGGTACTGCGCAGGAAGTAAAGACCAGAGGAAACCATGCGTTTTTCATCTCTTATGGTCCTTACACCAATCCGGATGTCTGTGTAACTACCAACATTCCTTATGGATATTCTTCTGCCCATGCAGCTTCTCTGGCGAAGAATGTCTATCGGTTTTATTATGGCTACACAGATCTTGATTATATCATGAACCATGGTGCAATCGGAGTTTCTAATGTCACGATAGGTGACTGATCTGTCAAAAAGACTGACAGAAGAAAAGGATTCACAGGGGAAGGCCAGGAAACTGCCTTCCGGAAAGAGGGGAGCAAGTTGAAGAGCAGGGTAGTGATCAAAAGCAGCAGATCGGGGATGAGTGTGATTCTTGACCCGGACTGTACTTTCGAAGAACTTCTGTCTGACATCGCAGCAAAATTCCGAGAAAATGCCCGTTTTTGGGGCAGTGTCCAGATGGCATTGATGCTGGAGGGAAGAGAATTGACTGCAGGAGAAGAATTTCAGATTGTCAATGCGATTACGGAGAATTCCAGTGTTGAAATTCTTTGTCTGATTGACCAGGATGCACAGAGGATTGAACGGTGCGAAAAAGCGCTGAATCAAAAGCTGATGGAACTTTCCTACCGAACCGGTCAGTTTTACCGCGGAGATTTACATCGGGGAGAATCTCTTGACTCGGAAGCCAGTATTGTCATTATCGGCGACGTGTTTCATGGCGCCCGGGTAACTGCCCGGGGGAACATTATTATACTGGGAACCCTGAAAGGAACCGCTCATGCCGGCATCTCCGGCAATGAGGAATCCGTGATTGTAGCGTTGGAAATGGCCCCCTTGCAGCTAAAGATTGGCTCTTACAGCCGTCAATATGGAGATAAGGGGCGTCGGCTGGGCAAGGGTGCTATGACTGCTTGTGTCGAAAACGAGAGTATTTGTACGAAACCCATGAAAAAAAGCTTTTTAAATATGATAAATTTTAATTAGCACTGGAAAAATCTCAGATTATAAGGTAGAATGTAAGTGAGTATTTATTGTTATTTTTCAGGAGGCGTTCTATGAGTGAAGTCATTGTAATTACTTCTGGAAAAGGCG
>CAMSTY010000015.1 GCA_947063875.1 uncultured bacterium | reverse complement strand
TGGTCTGAACTTCGATGGGGAGATAGCCGTAAATCTCCTGTGCCTGCTGCATGATGGGCATTAAGGCGCCCTTAGTATCCTTCAGCTCGGCGATGACTTTCTTTAAAGCAGCTTCCTGCTTTGGGGTCCCGCTGAAGGGAACTCCTTCTTTTTTGCAAGCCATGTCTCATCCTCCTTCTGGTAATACTGTTTTGTTAAATGTACCAACATTTTACCATGAAAATGATAAAAAATCCATAGTAAATAAATAGTTATCATTCCCGTTAAAAACATATCGATAAAAAATATTGATAATTCGACTTTTCGATGGTATTCTTAATATAGCAAAGTGACGGTTTGGGATGGAAGAAGCTGAGAGAAAGGGGTGTTTCTGGAAATCCGGGCAGGATCTCTGGTTAAAAAGCAGACAACAGACGACCCGGCAGGCGCCGGAGGCGGCGTGGGCCGATACATTATTATACAAGGAGGGCTGGATATGACAGTTAAGGATGTACAGGAGATACTGGGGGCGCGGGTGCTGACGGGAGAGGAATTCCTGGACCGGGAGGTGAGAAGCGCCTGCGGTTCGGACATGATGAGCGACGTGCTGGCATTTTCCAAGGATCATTCGGTGCTGCTGACGGGCCTCTGCAATCCCCAGGTGATACGCACGGCGGAGATGCTGGATATTGTGTGCCTGGTGTTTGTGCGGGGCAAAAAGCCGGATGAGACGATTATCGAGATGGCAAAGGAGCGGGAGATCATTGTGCTGGAGACCGGGCACCGGATGTTTTCCTCCTGCGGGATGCTCTATAAGGCCGGCCTGGGAGGAGGTGCGATCTGATGGATGAGGCAATTGTTCTGACTTATGAGATTTCTCCGGATGATTTCACCAGAGCGGGGGAAGCCAGCAGTGATGTAAAGGGCAAATTAAAGCAGCTGGGAGTCAGTCCGGAGGCGATCCGCAAGGTGGCCATCGCCATGTATGAGGGCGAGATCAACATGGTGATCCATGCCAACGGCGGGGGGATCCGGGTGGAGATCACGCCGGTGGAGATCAAGATGATCCTGGCGGACGTGGGCCCCGGGATTCCGGATGTGGAACAGGCGATGAAGGCAGGCTATTCGACGGCGCCGGATGAGGTGAGAAGCTTGGGCTTTGGCGCCGGCATGGGCCTGCCGAACATGAAAAAATATACCGACGATATGACGATCGAAACCCAGCTTGGCGTGGGGACAACGATTACTATGACCGTGAAGATGTAAAAGGGCAAAGAACCATTCACGAGATATGGATGGTTGCAAACGCAGGGGGGATGCCCGTGACAGGAGGGCGATTGCCTGTCGGCCTGCCGGTAAACGGCGATGGATAAAAAGGGGGTAGCAGAAGATGGACAAATTTTACCATTCGGTGCGTTTGGACCCGGAATTGTGTAAAGGATGTATCAATTGTATCAAACGCTGTCCGACCCAGGCGATCCGGGTCAGGAATGGGAAGGCATTGATCAATGCAAAATTCTGTATTGACTGTGGAGAGTGTATCCGGGTCTGCCCGCATCATGCCAAGCATGCCACCTATGACAAGATGGACGTGATGAAGCAGTACCGTTATACGGTAGTCCTTCCGGCGCCGTCTCTATACAGCCAGTTCAACAATTTGGACGATGTGAATATTGTGCTGAATGCGTTGCTTCTGATGGGTTTTAACGATGTGTTTGAGGTCAGCGCGGCGGCGGAACTGGTGTCGGAGGCCACCCGGGAATATCTGAACCATCATGAGGACAATCTGCCTTTGATCAGCACGGCCTGCCCTTCTGTGGTGCGTCTGATCCGGGTGCGTTTCCCGAACCTGATCTCCCATCTGCTTCCTCTGAATCCTCCGGTGGAGGTGGCGGCGGCCATGGCGGCTCAGCGTGCCATGAAGAAAACCGGCCTGGAACGCAAGGAAATCGGGATATGCTTTATCTCTCCTTGTCCTTCCAAGGTAACTTATTCCAAGGCGCCCCTGGGGACGGAGAGGAGCGAGGTGGATCATGTGCTGGCGATCAAGGATGTGTATCCCCAGCTGATTTCCCATATGAAGGCGGTGGGGGAGGAGGCCTGGGATCTGGTGACTTCCGGAAAGATCGGCATCAGCTGGGGCCGGAGCGGCGGCGAGGCCAGCGGACTGTTTACGGAGAGCTATCTGGCGGCAGACGGGATTGAGAATGTGATCCGGGTGCTGGAGGATCTGGAGGACCAGAAGTTTACCAATCTGAAATTTGTGGAACTGAATGCCTGTAACGGCGGCTGTGTGGGCGGAATCCTGAATGTGGAGAACCCGTATGTGGCGGAGGTGAAGCTGAAGCGGCTGCGCAAATATATGCCGGTGGCCCGGAGCCATATGGATATGGAAGACCGGGCGGAGGAACTGATTCCCTGGACTACAGGGGTGCAGTACGAGCCGGTGTTCAGCCTGGGAGGCAATATGATGGAAAGCTTTGCCCGGCTGAACCAGGTGGAGCGTCTGTGCAAAAAGCTGCCGGGATTGGACTGCGGGTCCTGCGGGGCGCCTACCTGTAAGGCGTTGGCAGAGGATATTGTACGGGGCCAGGCCAGCGAGAATGACTGTGTCTATTACCTGCGGGAGAATCTGCACAAGCTGTCAGAGGAGGTATCGGTGCTGGCGGATGACCTTCATGAGGGAGATAAGGGAGGACAGGAAACCCTGCGGATTCTGAAGGAATATATTCAGAGGATCTCAGACGAGATGTCTCTGCTGGATAATCGGGAGGCTGAGGAGGATGGCGGGAAGTAACGCAGCCCCTGGACGCTTCTGAGGGACAGGAAAGGGAGGAGAGGAATATGACAGTACAGGGATTGCTGGATAGCGGGATGTTTACTGTGGTGAATGTGGGGGAAAATCCGGAACGCGAGATTACAGTACCCTTTTGCTGCGATTTGCTGAGCATTGCCATGGGGCGGGCGCCGGCAGGCTGCGCCTGGGTGACGGTGATGGGGAATATGAACACCCTGGCAGTGGCTACCCTGACGGATGCGGCCTGTATCATTATGGCGGAGGGGGCCGTATTGGATGAGATTGCCATGAAGAAGGCCAAGGACCAGGAGATTACGGTGATGGGGACGGAACTGCCGATCTTTGACGCCGCCCTGAAGATCCATCAGGCCATGCAGGGTTAGGGCCATGATCAGCCTGACCTATGACCTGCATATCCATTCCTGCCTTTCCCCATGCGGGGATGATGATATGACGCCAGGCAATATCGTGGGCATGGCGGCGATTAAGGGCCTGGACGTGATTGCCGTCACGGATCACAATTCCTGCAAAAACTGTCCGGCGGTGATGAAGCTGGCGGAGCAGTTCGGCGTGCTGGCGATTCCCGGCATGGAGATCAATACTTCGGAGGAGGTTCATGCGGTATGTCTGTTTCCTGACCTGGGGCAGGCTCTTGCCTTTGATGCCTATGTCTATGAACGGCTGATGAAATTCCCCAATAAGGAGACCGTTTTCGGAAAGCAGCAGATCTGCAACGAGGAGGATGAGGTGACAGGGACCGAGCCGAACCTGCTGATAAACAGCGTGGACATTTCCTTTGACCAGCTTTGGGATTTGGTGCGTTCCTATGAAGGCGTGATGTTTCCGGCCCATATCGAGAAAAGCGCCAACAGCCTGATTGCCAATCTGGGTTTTGTACCGCCGGACAGTCAGTTTCATACAGCGGAACTGAAGGATCTGAAAAAGCTGCATGAGGTGAGGAAGGGCAATCCTTACCTGGAGGACTGCCGGATTATCAGCAATTCGGATGCTCATTATCTGGAGCATATTCATGAGCCGGAGTTGACGATTCCGGTGAAAGAAAAGAGTATTCAGGGGGTATTGAATGCATTGTTGGGAAAATGATACGGGAGGATGCGCCGATGCTTTACACGCCGGGAGAGATTGCAAAGAATTATATTGACATCGGAAAAAGGAAGGCAGGAATGCCGTGGGACAAGATGTTTCTGCTGGCAGTCATGGCGGGGATTTATATTGCCGTGGCGGGCTGCGGCGCTTCCACGGCGGCCTGCACCATCGGCGGCTCGGCGGGAAAGCTGGTGGGAGCCTGCGTCTTTCCGGCAGGGTTGACCTTGGTGCTTCTGGCCGGCAGTGAATTGTTTACCGGCAACTGCCTGCTGGTGATACCGGCTCTGGAGCGGGAGATTTCCCTGGGGGCGATGCTGCGCAACTGGCTTATCGTATATCTGGGGAACTTTGCGGGCAGTGTGCTGATTGCCTGGATGGCAGTCTACAGCCACCAGCTGAGTCTGTTTGACGGGCAGCTGGCGGCAGCAACCGTGAATACGGCGGTGGCGAAGGTGTCCATGCCCTTTTTTGATGCTTTTATGAAGGGGGTTCTCTGCAACCTTTTGGTCTGCCTGGCGGTATGGGTCAGTTTTGCGGCAAAGGACGCGGCGGGGAAGGTGATTGCCCTGTTTTATCCCATTGTGGTGTTTGTGGTCTGCGGTTTTGAACATAGTGTGGCCAATATGTTTTACTGCCCGGCCGGATTGTTTGCCTTAAGCTGTCCGGAATATGCAGGGTTGCTTAAGGCAGAGGCAGGCGTTCTGACCTGGGGGAATTTTATCCTGAAAAACCTGGTGCCGGTCACACTGGGAAATATTGTGGGAGGAGCGGTATTTGTGGGAGGGGTGTACTGGCGGGTGTATTTGCGCAGAGATCGATAAATGCGTACGAGAAGCCGTTAATGTTTGATTTTCTTACTTCCGTCTGTTAGAATTTAAGTATGATACGGAGGCCGAAAGGCTGCAGCAAGGAAGTGAGAGGACGAATGAATCAGAGAGTTACCCGAAATGATGTTGCCAGATTAGCCGGGGTATCTCCGGCCGTTGTTTCTTATGTGATGAATAATTCCAATTACGTAAGCGACGAGAAAAGAAAGGCTGTGCTGAAGGCCGTTGAAGAATTAAGATATACCCCTAATATTTTTGCCAAAGGCTTACGCACCAATCGTTCCAACCAGATTGCGCTGGTGGGAGACGCGCTTCCGGATGAATTGTATGGAACGCTGTCGGATCAACTGTTTGATCAGGGTTATTATCCGAACCTTTTTTTCAGCAGGAAGGATGATGCGTTTATCAATAAGCTGATTGAGGGACGCTATGAAGCGATGTTTATCGCCAGTAATGGATTTACGGCAGGGCAGCTGAACCGTATTGTGGAGAGCGGGATTCCTTTGATTCTGTATCAGAGCCGGGGATATGATGGACTGGACCCCAGGATTGTAATCCGTGCTCCGGATCTTTATGAAGGAGTGAAACGGATCATCCATTATCTGATTCGGAGGGGGCATTCGCGGATTGCCTATATCCCCCCGTTAAAATATCTGACGGGAGGCGTAGGAGGAGATGACTTCTGTGCGCAAGCCTATACGGAGACCCTGACCAGGAATGGCATTACGGTGAATCCGGATTTTTTCTGTATCCATACACAGAGCGAGAGCAGTATATTGGATGATGTATATAGTATGCTGACCGTTTATTCGACGGGGAACAGGCCGACGGCATTTTTTGCCAGCGACGACCATATGGCGGCACAGGTGATGCAGTGTGTGAAAAAGTGCAACCTGCGTGTACCGGAGGATGTGGCGGTTGTGGGCTGGGGCAATATCGCCAGTTCTTATATAACCACGCCGGAATTGACTACCTTTGATACGGAAATTTCTTTTTTTGCATATGAACTTTCCATAGCTTTGATTCAGATGGCCAACGGCGGGCATCCGGAAAACAAATTGTACAAAGGAAAACTGATTATTCGCGGGAGTACATAAGACGGACAGGAAAAGAAGCACGGGAGGCTGGAGACAGCCTCCTTTTTTGATAAGTGAAAGAATCCTGGGATTTTTTGGCAAAAAAAGGGAAAGGAAATGACAAATGGGAAAGAAGGTTGTATAATGGGGGTGAAAATTTAAAATGTATATTGGAGGATGGACATGAAGCGGTATGGGAAAATGCTGATCGCAGTGGTAGGAGCCGTGTGCCTGACGGCACAGCCGGTTTGGGCGGCAGGACTTTATGGGGGAAGAGCGGAACTGGTGAAGAAAGAATGGGTGAGTGTCGGACAGGGCGAGAGCGGAATGACCTGGATGCAGGACTCGTCGGGGGCGGATGTGGCCGCCGGAGACGGACAGCAGGCTGTCGCAGAGGAGGCCGGCCAGGCGGAAGGCCAGGCAGCCGCGGGAGAGGCCGGCCAGGCGGAAGGCCAGGCAGCTGCGGGAGAGGCCGGCCAGGCGGAAGGCCAGGCAGCCGCGGGGGAGGCCGGTCAGGCGGAAGGCCAGGCAGCCGCGGGAGAGGCCGGCCAGGCGGAAGGCCAGGCAGCTGCGGGAGAGGCCGGCCAGGCGGAAGGCCAGGCAGCCGCGGGGGAGGCCGGTCAGGCGGAAGGCCAGGCAGCCGCGGGAGAGGCCGGCCAGGCGGAAGGCCAGGCAGCCGCAGGAGAAGCCGGCCAGGAAGGCGGACAAACCTCGGCGGTGATTACAGCGGGGCAGAAGCCACAGAGCGGAGGTCCGGCTGTAGCAGCGCAGCAGGAGGCACAGCGGGCAGCGGAGGCGGCAGCGGCAGAAGAGGCGGCGCGGCAGGCAGCGGAGGCGGCAGCAGCAGAAGAGGCGGCGCGGCAGGCGGCAGAGGCGGCAGCAGCAGAAGAGGCAGCGCGCCAGGCGGCAGAGGCGGCAGCGGCAGAAGAAGCGGCTCGCCAGGCGGCAGCGGCACAACAGGCGTTTGGGCGGACGGTCGATCCGTCTAAGCCGATGGTGGCGCTTACCTATGATGATGGTCCGCAGCCATCGGTCGGGAACCGCATTATGGACTGCCTGGCACAGTACGGCGGAAAAGCGACATTTTTTATGGTTGGAGAACGGGTCGGGTCTTATGCGACAGAGGTTCAGCGGATGGTTGCCGAGGGACATGAGGTGGCCAACCATTCCATGAATCATAAGTACCTGCAGAAGTGCAAAGCGGCAGAGATCCAGGCTCAGGTAAAACTCTGCAATGATGCGATCGAGGCGGCGTGCGGGGTACGGCCGCGCCTGATGCGTCTGCCGGGCGGCGGGTATAATTCGACAGTGCTGGCAAACACACATATGCCAATGATCCAGTGGAATATCGATACCCTGGACTGGAAGACAAGGAATGCCCAGCAGACGATCAATGCTGTATTGAGCAAGGTGAAGGACGGCGATGTGATACTGATGCATGAATTATACAGCGCGACGGGGGATGCCTCGATGACGCTGATTCCGGAGTTGACGAAACGAGGATTCCAGCTGGTGACAGTCAGTGAGATGGCGGAGGCGAAGGGTTATAAGCTGGAGGCGGGAAAACTGTATTCTTCGTTCCGTTAGGGGAATGTTCAGACCATACCAGCAGCCATCGGCAGGGCCAGGCTGACGGCAGGGATATAGGTTACCAGCAGCAGTCCGGCCAGGATGGCCGCATAGTACATCAGCATATAAGGCATGACCTTAGCGAGAGAGGTCCTGCCGATCTTGATGGCGACAAACAGGGTATTGCCCACCGGAGGGGTGATGTTGCCGATGCACAGATTATAGACCAGGATCAGCCCGAACTGGATGGGGCTCATGCCAAAGGTTTTTACAACCGGCAGAAACAGCGGAGTAAAGATCAGGATGGCGGGGGTGACATCCATGAAAGTTCCGGCGATCAGCAGGATCACGTTCATGATCAGCAGGATAATAACCGGACTGTTGGTAAGTCCCAGCAAGGCAGCCGAGATTGCCTGGGGGATCTGGGTAAAGGCCATCACCCAGCCCATGATATTGGAAACACCGATCAGAAACACGATCATGCCGCTCATTTTTGCACTGTCAGTCACAATGCGCCAGAAGCTTTTCCAGGAAAGGCTGCGGTAGCAGATACTCAGGATAAGCGCATAGACTACGGCGATGGCGGACCCTTCGGTGGCGGTAAAGACGCCGGCGATGATACCGCCGATAACCACAACAATGAGAGACAGTGCAGGGATGGCGCGCAGGGTGGCTTGAAGGAGGTTTTTCCAGTCAAATTTTCCAGGGATTCCCCGATGGCCGTTTCTTCGTGCAATAACGATGGCTACCGCGATACAGCAGGCGCTCCAGATAATCCCCGGAAAGTATCCGGCCAGGAACAGGGCGGCCACCGAGGTGCCTCCGGATACCAGGGAGTAAGTGATCAACGCATTGGAAGGCGGGATCAGCAGTCCGGCCGGAGCGGAGGCGCCGTTGGCAGCGGCGCATAATGCCGGATCATAGCCCTGTTCCTCCTCGCCGTCGCGGACCATGCTTCCCACGGCTGCCGCAGCTGCGGAAGCGGAGCCGGAGATGGCGCCAAACAGTGCGTTGGCTCCCACATTGGCCACCAGCAGGGCGCCAGGGAGTTTTCCCAGAATGGCCAGTACAAAATCAACCAGACGTCGGGCAATGCCTCCCTGATTCATCAGATTGCCGGCCAGGATAAAGAACGGAATGGCGGTGAGGCTGAATTTGCTCATGCCGACAAAAACACGCTGGGAGGCAGTCAGAACAGATACGTCGAGAGGTACGAGCCGAAGGATCGCAGCCAGGGAGGAGATGCCGATGGCGTAGGAGATGGGAACTCCGAGCGCCAGGAGAACTGCCAGGACTGCCAGAATAATCAGTAATGATTGAATAGCCATGAATTATGCCTCCTTTTTGGCCTTTTGGGTTTCTTGAACCGTCTTATTTACGGATTCCGAATGAATTTTTTCTGTGAGAATTTCCACAATGTTTAAAATTGTATAAATGATATTTAAGATGCCGCTGATGGGAAGAACCAGATAAAAGAAGCCGATGGCAATCCCCAGTGAGGAGGTCATCTGTCCCATGGCTAGGCTGGTGATTTGGACACCGCCAAATACCAGGATGATTCCGGCAAACAGAAATGCCACGATCTCTGAAAAAATGGCCAGGCATTTTCTGGCGTCGGGGTTTAAGCGGTCCATCAGCAGGGGGATGTTCATATGCCCGCGTTCACCGACAACCAGGGAGGAGCCAAGGAGCGCCATCCAGGCAAACAGGTAAGACACCAGTTCCTCGGACCAGGAAGAGGGGTTTTTGAGGACATAACGGGTTAGGACCTGCCAGCAGGTGAGGATAACCATAGCCAGAAAGCTGCCTCCGGCCAGAATATTTAAGAGTTGGTTTAATAATTTTCTAAGAGAATTCATAAGACCTCCTACTCGGTGATGGATGGATAACGGGTGTTGTATTCCTGGATGGCATCATAAATGGGGCGGATTGCCGGATTATTTTGCAATACGGATTGGTGAAGCGGAAGGCATGCTTCCACAAAGGGAGCCTGATCCGGATAGAGGAACTGAACGTTTTGCCGGCTGACGGCAGTTTCGCGGGCGGCATCCACGGCTTTGACCCATTCTTCCCGCTGTACCTGATTGATCAGGCGATAACCCTCTTCAAAGACAGCGCGTTCCTCATCGGAAAGGTCCTGGATAAAGGCATTGTTTCCGATCAGGATGTCAGGAACCATCTGGTGCATGTCATAGGAATAGTATTTGCAGACGTCGCCGTGTCCATTGTCTGTCAATGCCATTTCGTTATTTTCCGCGCCATCGATAATATTGGACTGCAGGGCGGTGTAGACGTCGCCAAAACCCATAGGTGTGGCGGAACCGCCTAAAAGCCGCATCATTTCAATATTGGTGGGGGACTGCTGAACACGGATTTTCAGGCCTTTTAAGTCCGCAGGGTTTTCAATCGGCTTGCTGACGGTATAAAAGTTGCGGGTTCCGGCATCTAACCAGGTTACGGCGGTGAATCCGGCTTTTTGCGTGGCGGTAAAGATCGGATCTGTGACATCAGGGTCATCCATGGCATGATGGTAAGAGTCGGCGCTGGCAAACAGGTAAGGAAGATTAAAAATCTCGTAATTCTTGCTGAAGGTTTCTAAGATGGCGTTGCTGGCGATGCAATAGTCAATGGCGCCGGTCTGGGTCAGCTGGACCATGTCCGTCTGCGAACCTAAAAGTTCGCTGGGATAGACTTCTACAAGGTAATGGTCGCCTAAGTGTTCGTTGATATAGTTTTGAAAGGCAGTTAAAGCAATATGAGTCGGGTGATTGACGGACTGATTATGGCCGATGCGGACGATCCGCTGGCTTTGGGCTGTGCCGCAGCCGCTTAATGATGCGGCAGACAGGGTTAAGGCTGCCGTAAACAGAAGAAAATGTGTCAGATATCTTCGTTTTTTAGGAAAATTCATGGATAAGCGATGCCTCCTTTTATAAACGTCTTATGATGAGTTTTTTATACAGTATCTGTATATTTTTGATAATTTTCCTGTCAAAAAATGGAAGTGGGGAGAAAAGAAAAGACTTGAAAAGCAGAAATGAAAAAGCTATACTGAAAAAATATTTAAGGGAGGTAAGTGCGGGATGAAAGAAAAACTGACAAAAAGCGATGTCAAAAAGATTGAAGAGGAGATTAAGCATCGCAAACTGGTAGTCCGCAAGGAGTGTCTGGAGGCAGTAAAGGAGGCCCGGGCGCACGGGGACTTGAGCGAGAATTTTGAGTATCATGCGGCGAAACGGGAAAAGAACCAGAACGAGAGCCGGATTCGTTATCTGGAGAATATGCTGAAAAATGCCATTATTATCTCAGAGGAATCGAAGGATGACGAAGTGGGACTGAATAACACGGTAACTTTGTATATGGAGGACGATGGGGAAGAGGAGGTGTATAAGCTGGTCACCAGTATCCGGGGCAATTCCACGCATAACATGATCAGTACGGAGTCGCCCCTGGGCCGGGCAATTCTCCATAAAAGGGTTGGAGACCGTGTGCTGGTGAAGGCAAATGAGGCCTACAGCTATTATGTGAGCATCCAAAAGATTGAGAATACGGATGACGGGGAGGATCAGATCCGCCGGTTTTGACGGATCAGGTCCATCCGCCGTCCAGTCCGATAATCTGGCCGGTGAGGTAGGCGTTTTTGTAGCCGAGATGATAGACAAGGTCGGCAACTTCTTCTGCGCGGCCCAGGCGTCCGGTGGGGATATCTTCCACCAGGCCAATGAGCTCGTCTTCTTCCATCCACTGGTTCATTTCCGTGTCAATTGCGCCGCAGGCGACCGCGTTGACCTGGATATTGCTGGGCGCGAGTTCTTTGGCCAGCGCTTTGGTAAAGGCATTGATGCCGCCTTTGGTGGCGGAATAGGCGACCTCACAGGAAGCGCCGACATTTCCCCAGACAGAAGAAATGTTGATGATTTTGCCTTGTTTGGCAGAGAGCATCATCGGGATGGCCAGTTTGCAGCAGTTGAAGACGGAGGTCAGGTTGGTTCTCAGGATACGTTCCCAGTCGTTGCCGCTCATGTCCTGCAGAAGGCCGATATAAGCGATGCCGGCATTATTGACCAGGACTTCAAGGGAGCCGTATTGTTTGAGGATCAGGCGGAACAGTTCTTCGCAGGCAGGAAGATCGCCCATATCTCCCAGAAAGGCTGTGCATGCTACCTGATAGTTTTCGATTTCTTTTTGTGCCTGTAAAAGTTCGGCTTCCCGGTGGGCGCAGTTGATGACGACATTGTAACCCTTTTTGGCAAATTTCACGGCAATGGCTTTCCCGATTCCGCGGGAAGCGCCGGTCACAAGTACGGTTTTTCTTGGCATGGACTCATCTCCTATTTTTATTGTATGTGTTTAGTATAGCATATTGTGGGGGCGGGGGGAAGGGGGAGTTTGTGGCGGGAAGGCGGGCCGGGGCGAGGGTGTGGAGGAAGAGTCAGGGCCTGGCAAGGTTCGGCTCCGGTTTCGGGCCAGCTGTCGCCGAACTTTACCAGGCCCTGACTCTTCCGGCTAGGTTTTCTCGATCTTTTATGTGGGAGTAGCGTTGATGGAAGCCGATGCAGAAAACTGGCGTAGAAAAGGGAAATTCGGGTTGGTGAAATATGATTAAAATGTAATAGGGGAGTAACCATCTGGGGATGGAGGGCATAGATATAGAAAAAGGATATAAAGGACAAAGTGTTATGAAGATTTGTATCGATGCCGGACATTATGGGAAGTATAACCGGAGTCCTGCGGATGGGCGTTATTATGAGTCGGAGTTTACCTGGAAGCTGCATTTGCTGCAGAAGAAGTATTTGGAGGAATATGGGGTGGAGGTGATTGTTACCCGGGAGGATCAGGAGAAAGACCTGGGACTTTATAGCCGGGGGGCGGCTTCCCGGGGGTGTGCATTGTTTATTTCGGACCATACCAACGCGGTGGGATCAGGAGTGAATGATGAGGTGGATTATCCGGCGGCGTATTGTGCGATTGATGGCAGGGCGGATGGAATCGGGATGGCCCTGGCGCAGTGCGTGGAGCGGGTGATTGGTACCAGACAGCAGGCGAGGATAGAGCATCGCCGCGGAAAGAACGGGGATTATTACGGGGTGCTCCGGGGGGCCACGGCAGTGGGAACGCCGGGACTGATCCTGGAAAATTCGTTTCATACCAATACGCAGGTTGCCAGATGGCTGCTGGAGGATGAGAACGTGGACCGGCTGGCCAGGGCGGAGGCGGAGACGATAGCATTGTATTATAATCTGATCCAGCCGTTGCCGGAGAAGAGATCCGGATGGGTGGAGGAAAACGGAGGCTGGCGTTTTTACCTGGGGAATACCGGGGAGCCGGTGCGTAACGACTGGTATCTGGACGGAAACGACTGGTACTGGTTTGACGGTGCGGGAATGATGGTGTCGGATAACTGGAAGACGGGTTCTGACGGAACCTGGTATTTTCTGGGCAGCAATGGCGCGATGGTGAGAGACCAGTGGGTGGTCTGGAAAAATGAGCTGTACCGGCTGACAGAAGATGGAAGCATGTTTGAGGGGGAAATATGCCTGAAGACAGACAATAAGGGAGCCTTGAGGGAGCCAGAGGAGGTCCGTCTGTCGAAGCAGTCACAGCTTTCCGCCCGGAAAAGGACGAAAAAGAGGAGGAAGCGGAAAAGATGCGGAAAGAAGAAGCGGCTTTCCTGATGCAGATTTTACAAAACCATTACGATTTTCGGAAGAGTATGTATCTTTAAAAAGAGTTGTGATATACTTATCACGAAAAAGAAAAGTCATGGAAGAATCCGTGATGAAAAACGGAAACGGAGCGTAGGAATGACAAAAAACTATGATCTGATTATTATCGGTTCCGGCCCTGCCGGGCTGGCGGCGGCGATTTATGCCCAGAGGGCAAAACTGAATACGCTGGTGCTGGAAAAAGAGATGATGAGCGGCGGGCAGGTATTGAATACGTATGAGGTGGATAATTATCCGGGGCTGCCGGGGATCAATGGGTTTGACCTGGGGATGAAGTTTCGTGACCATGCCCGGCAGCTGGCGGCAGAGTTTGCCGAGGATGAAGTCCAAAAGATAGAATTGATCGCCAAAGAAGACGAAGATATGGAAGAACTGCAGGCGGCGGAACTTCGCGAAGGAAGGGCGGTTTCGGGCCCGGTGTGGAAGAAAGTGACTGGCAGGCGGGGAGAATATCTGGCCAGAACCGTGATTATCGCGTCCGGAGCCACTCACAGGAAGCTGGATGTGCCGGGAGAGGCCGAACTGGCCGGGAAGGGGATCAGCTATTGCGCTACCTGTGACGGGGCGTTTTTTAAGAAGAAAGTGACGGCTGTGGTCGGCGGTGGGGATGTGGCGCTGGAGGATGCCATTTTTCTTTCGCGGATGTGCAGGCAGGTCTATCTGATTCACCGCCGGGATGAACTGCGGGGAGCGAAGACCCTGCAGGAAAAGGTGCTGTCCCTGGAGAATGTAACGGTGATCTGGGATTGTGTGGTGGAACAGATTCTGGGAGAGCAGCGGGTGGAGGGCCTGGCCCTGAGGAATGTGAAGACAGGGGATACTTCCCGCCTGGATGTGGACGGGGTGTTCATTGCGGTGGGGATCACTCCCAACAGTGGGGCGTTTGCAGAATTGCTGGAACTGGAACATGGGTATATCCGGGCAGATGAGAATGGGGACACCGGTATTCCCGGCGTCTATGCAGCCGGGGACGTGCGGGCTAAGCAGCTGCGGCAGATTGTGACCGCGGTGGCGGACGGGGCCAATGCGGTGACCAGTGCGGAGCGCTATCTGACAAAATACTAAGGGAGACATAAGGCGAATGAGAAAAAGTTGGAAGATACTGATGGCCGGTTTCCTGAGCGCTTCTCTGGCAGGCGGGATCACGGCTTATGCGGACGTGGAAAAATCGCTTCATCCGGTGACGATTGTGGCCGCCCAGGAGGATTATTCCCATATCGCGGTGTCTCAGGTGACGGATTATGTGAATATCCGGGATCAGGCGAATACATCAGGGAAGATTGTAGGGAAGATTTATAACAATTGTGCGGCAGAGATTCAGGAGACGGTAGAGGGAGAAGGCGG
Source organism: uncultured bacterium (assembly GCA_947063875.1). Taxonomy (GTDB): domain Bacteria; phylum Bacillota; class Clostridia; order Lachnospirales; family Lachnospiraceae; genus Brotaphodocola. Next base: position 44,530 of record CAMSTY010000015.1, on the reverse strand, counting down.
AACCTGGTATCGGATTCAGTCCGGCACGGTGACCGGCTATATCAAGGCGCAGTATTTTATTACGGGGGAAGCGGCAGAGAAGCTGGCGCAGTCAATCGGCCGCGAATTCGTGACCATTACCACGGATAATTTGCGCCTGCGGGAGCAGCCGGATTTTAACAGCAATGTGACGACGCTGCTTCCTGCGGGGGCCCGGTATGTGGTAAAGGGCGAGGAAGGCGGTTTTTTCCAGGTAGAGGTGGACGCGGACCTGGTGGGATATATTGCAAAAGAATACGGTAAAACCGAGGTGGAATTTGACCAGGCTGTTTCCCTGGAAGAGGAACGTCAGAAGCTGGCGGAAGAGACACGGCGCCGGCAGGATGCGGCGAATGCCATCGTGGCGCTGGAACTTGCGCGGCAGGCAGAGGCAGGAGGAAGCACGCAGATGCTGATTGCGGCCAATCCGGAAGTGAGTGACAATTCCCAGCAGGCGTCGGCGCCGGCGTTGACGCCGAACCCGGGCAATCCACCGGCTGCAGGCCCCGGAGGGGGAGCGGCAGGGCCCGGATCGTCGGCAGTGGTTTCGGCTACCCGGACGGCGATTGTGGCTTACGCCAAGCAGTTTCTGGGGAATCCTTACGTATACGGAGGGAGCAGCCTGACGAACGGAACCGATTGCTCCGGCTTTACTCAGGGGGTATATGCCAACTTCGGGATCACTACGGGGCGCAGTTCCCGGGATCAGGCGGCAAACGGGCGTGAGATTGCGGTCGAATCGGCACAGCCGGGAGATCTGCTGTTTTACGCCAGCGGCAGTTACATCAACCACGTGGCATTGTACATAGGAGGCGGACAGGTGATTCATGCCAGCAGTTCGACAACGGGGATTGTGATTTCGCCCTACAATTATCGGACTCCGTGCAAAGCAGTGACATTTCTGGAGTGACAGAGGAACAGGCATGGAACAGAAAAGACAGTATAACGGACTGGATGTGGTGAAGGTATTGCTGGCAGTGCTGGTGGCAGCACGCCATATGATTCAGATCTTCTATCCGGCAGAGAGCAAGTGGCGCCTGGTGATTGGCGCCTGGCTTTCCAATCTGGCAGTGCCGGTATTTTTTATCACTGCCGGATTTTTCCTGTTTCGGAAGGTGGACCGGCAGCAAAAGGAAGAAAGCCGGGCAGCGGTTTTAAAGTATTGCAGCAGGATTTTAAAGCTATATTTGTTATGGTCGGCAATCTATCTTCCGATCGATTACCTGAACTGGATTCATGGCGGGAGCCGGGATGTGAAAGCGGCAGTCGGGAATTACCTGCAGTCCTTTTTCTTCTGCAGTACCACGGTACAGCTATGGTATCTTCCGGCATTGCTTGTGGCATGTATCCTGGTGGGAGCCGCATACCAGAAAGGGATTCGGATTTATGTACTTCTGGCGGTGGGAGGAATGCTGTTTGCGGTCGGATGTATCTGTGATAACTGGTATTTCAATCAGAGGCTTCCCGTGGAACTTCAGCAGTTATTGGGGATCTACTTCCGGTATTTTATGACAGTGCGGAACGGACTGTTTTACGGATTCTTTTTTGTGGCGCTGGGATTGTGGTTTGCAAAGGCCGAAAGGCAGGTTCCGATATTCTGGTCGCTGGCCGGCAGCCTGGCATTTGTGATGCTGATGCTTTATGAGGTGCGCCGGTGCAGCAATACGAATATGGTGTTCAGCTCGGCTCCGGCCGCCTTCTGCCTGTTCGCGGCCGCATCTTCCGTGAAATGGAAGAACCGAAGCCTTTATCCAAGGCTGCGGATCGTGAGTGAGTGGGTTTACTTATCACATGTGTATTTTTTTCATTTTTATGCCATGACAGCCAAATGGAACCCTCTTCCGGCCACGAAGAAAGGGATTACGGTTTCCATCTTGGCCCCTATGCTGGCGTTTGCCTGGTGCATGGCTTGCCTGTCTGAGAAAAAAGGGTTCCATTGGTTGAAAAAAATGATCTGATAGTGTATGATAATACTCAAGACATGATTGAGGAAACAACAGCGTTGGGGGTTGAAATGGAAGACAGAAATTGTGAAGTACTGGCAGAATATATACACAGTATCATGCAGGATGAGGAGATTTGTCAACCGGACTTGAATGGCCTGGATGGGCAGTATCGCAAACTGGGAGAGGAGATACAGATACTCCGGAAATTTTTGGAAGAGGTGAGAGATTACTCCGCGGCGCTTTCCAATGGAAGGCTTTCCATGGATGCGCCGCCTTATGATAATTTGCTGTGCGCAAACCTCAAGGAACTGGACAAAAACCTGAAGCATCTGGTCTGGCAGGCCAAGCAGGTGGTACGGGGGGATTATTCCCAGCAGATTTCTTATCCGGGTGAACTCTGCGAGGCGTTTAATACCATGACTCAGCGGCTTAAGGAAAGGGAAGAACTGCTGAAAAGGGAAGTGAGGGAGGCGCAGGAACGGGCGGAGATCGTGGCCGGATATAATGATCTGCTTATGGAACTGACCCGCAAAAGGAATGAGTGGATTCTGGTCATTGATCGGGAAAACAAGGAGACGATGTACTGCAATAAACGCGTCGAGGCAGAAAGTACGGATATTCGGTTTTGCCAGGAATGCAAAAAGCGCCTGTCCTTCCAGAAGATGCTTTTGGACTGGCATGATGAGGAGGACGGCAAGGTCTGGGAGATAGAAGAGGATGGCGGGAAGGCTTTCCGTATCACCACTTTTCCGATCGTGTGGAAAAGCAGAAAGGCGTATGCCCACATTGTGCTTGATATTACCATAGAGAAGGAAAAAAGCCGCCGGCTGAAGGCAAAGGCGTATCGGGATCAGGGCACCGGTATTTATAACCGCCTGTATTTTATGGAACGTATGAAGCGGCTTTTGGAAGAACCGCAGCAGACGGCGTTATGTTACATGGATCTGGATGGGTTGAAGTATGTCAATGATAATTATGGGCATTTAGAAGGGGACGAATATATCCGGAGTTTTGTACAGGCAGTGAAAAACCAGTTTCGGGAACAGGATATGTTTGCCCGGATTGGCGGGGATGAATTCTGTGCGATCCTGCCCTTGTGCCCTGTGGAGATTGCGCATCAGAAGATGAAGGAAGGGTTGGAACAATTCCGGGAAAGCCACCAGAAAGAATACCCGGCAAGTTTCAGCTATGGGATTGTGGAAATCAAATCCGGTGATGGGAAAAAGAGCATGGAGAGGCTTTTGGAGGAGGCCGATATAGCGATGTATGAATGCAAGCGGCAGAATAAACTGAAGTATCATCAGGGAAGGAGCAGAAGCTGAGTCCATGGAGAATGGAGAAAGTAATTATGCCTATCTGCTGCGGTGCGCCGATGGTTCTCTTTACTGTGGCTGGACAAATTGCCTGGAGGAGAGGCTGCGGGCGCACAACGAAGGGCGCGGGGCCAGGTATACGAGAGGGCGAAGGCCGGTGAAACTGGTGTATTATGAGGAGTTTGCCACCCGCCGGGAGGCGATGCGGCGGGAGTGTGCGATAAAAAAACTGAGCCGGGAGGAAAAACTCCGGTTGATTAAGAGCAAAGACTTGTAAAATTCTTTTGATCTGTATATAATGATATCTGGCGGCGTCAGTTCATCAGGCGGCGGAATTTAACATTTGGAGGACGGCTTCAGGCTATGGAAGGGAAGAACCAGATCAACAAGATACAGACAAATGGCAGTATCAAGCCCCCGACAGGGCAGGAGGGGAAGCAAAAGGAGAAAAACAGCAAAGGAAAAGCCAAAAAAGCGGCGCTGATCACGGCAGCGGTCACCTGTGGCCTGGCGGCTACGGTAGCGGCTGCTTATACATATTTGAGCCTTCAGTATCGGGACGTGTTTTTTCCGAATACGGTGATTAACGGACTGGATGCTTCGCATAAGAGTGTGGAACAGGTAAAGCAGATGATTGATGACGGCTTGAAGGCGTATACGCTGACCCTGGAAGAGCGCGGAGGCGTGGAGGAACAGATCGTTGGGGACGAGTTTGACCTTCATTCCGAATATGACGGTTCCCTGGAGCGGCTTCTGGCAAGCCAGGAACCTCTGCGCTGGGGACTGCATTACCTGGAAGGCTCCGAGCACACGATAGAGACTATGATTGCCTATAACCAGGAGCAGCTGGATGCGGCGGTAAACGGCCTTAATTGCATGGATGAGAGCAAGACGGAACTTCCGGCGGATGCGTATTTATCAGAATACCAGGAAGGCGTGGGATATGAGATCGTACCGGAAATGGGCGGCACCAGGGTGGTTCCGGAAAAGGTTCATGAGAGTGTCGCCGATGCGATTATGAATCTGAAAAACAGGATTTCCCTGGAGGAAGAGGGAGCCTATGCGAAGGCGCGCGTTACAGCGGAAGATCCGGCATTGGTTGCGGAAGCGGAAAAATGGAATCAGGCTGTGAACGTGGCGGTGACGTATCATTTCGGAGAAAAGACAGAGGTTTTAAACGGTGACACCATTCATACCTGGATGGTGGAGAATGAGGAAGGCACACTGGAGCTGGATGAGGACAGGGTGGCCGAGTATGTGGATCAGCTGGCGGTCAGCTATGATACGGCGTATCAGCCTAAGACGCTGAAGACGACCACCGGGGAGACTGTGACGATCACCAACGGCAACTACGGATGGCGGATTAACCGCAAGGCGGAAGCAGCGGCGCTTTCGGAGATTATCCGTTCCGGAATCAGCCAGGAGCGGGAGCCGGTCTATGCACAGACAGCGGCTTCGCGCGGGGAGACGGATTACGGCAATACTTACGTGGAGATCAATCTTACGGCGCAGCATCTCTATTATTATGTGGATGGCCAGCTTCTGGTAGAGTCCGACTTTGTGTCCGGCAACGAGGCCCGGGGGATGGGGACGCCCGGAGGGGCGTTTCCTCTGACCTATAAGCAGAGGAATGCTGTCCTGCGGGGGCCAGGATACGCCAGTCCGGTGACTTATTGGATGCCGTTTAATGGTGGGATCGGTATGCACGATGCCAGCTGGAGGGGAAGCTTCGGAGGCAGGATTTATAAGACGAATGGTTCTCATGGATGTATTAATCTGCCCGCCTCAGCGGCAAGGACGATTTTTGAGAATATTTCCGGCGGAGTTCCGGTGCTTTGCTATCATTTAGACGGAAGCGGCAGTACGAATACGACTACGGCATCTTCTTCCCGGAGGATGGCTTCCGCGGTTCCTGCGGCAGCCCCGGCGCCGGAGACGGCTCCGGCGGCAGAGTCGGTGGGAGAGACGATGGCAGAGGGAGCGATAGCTGAGAGTCCTGTGGAGGGAAACAACGGAGAGGGCATGGCAGATCAGTCCCAGGGAGCGGCAGGGCCGGGCGATGGTTCTTCTTCCGGTGTGACGGATCCCGGAGCAATGGAGAGTTCGGCATCGCCGGTGATTTCAGAGCCGGATGCAGACCGTTCGCAGGGGCCGGGGGTTGTGGAGACACAGCCGCAACCAGAGCCGCAGCCAGAACCAGAGCCGCAGCCGGAAGCGCAGCCGCAACCAGAGCCACAGCCGGAAGCGCAGCCGCAGCAGGAGGCACAGCCTGCGGCTCCTCAGGGGGATGTCAACCTGGTGGATGCTCCGGGGATGTAAAGAGAAAAGAAGAATATAAAACAGGAAGCATGGCCGATCTTGCAGGCCATGCTTCCTGTTTGTTTTACAGTATCCGGCAAAACGCGTCAGCTTTGCCGGAAGAGAAGCTTACAGGTTGAATCCGAAATATTTTACGGCATTATTGTAGCAGATGCCTTCTACAATCTTCCTGAGCGCTTTCTGATCGTTGGGATACTCGCCGTTCTCGACCCATCCGCCCAGCAGTTCGCACATAATCCGGCGGAAATATTCGTGCCTGGTGTAGGAGAGGAAGCTTCTGGAGTCCGTCAGCATTCCGATGAAGTTCCCCAGGCAGCCGAGGTTGGCCAGGCTGGTCATCTGAGCGGTCATGCCCTGCTTGTGGTCGTTGAACCACCACGCGGAACCTTGCTGCAGCTTGCCGGTGGCGGAGGGGTCCTGGAAGCAGCCAAGGATGGTGCCGATGGCAGCGTCATCATTGGGGTTTAAGGAATAGATAATGGTTCTGGGAATCTCGTTGGTAGCGCTTAAGGCATTCAGGAAGTCTGCCATCTGTGCGGAAGGGGCGTAATTGTTGATGCAGTCAAAGCCGGTATCGGGGCCTAACTGCTGATACATATAGGCATTGTTGTCCCGCTTGCAGCCGTAGTGAAGCTGCATGGCCCAACCTAAGCGGTTATACTGCTTGGCCACGAACATCATGAAGGCAGTCTTGTATTTCAGTTCCTCTTCCCTGCTGACGGTCTCACCGGCAAGTCCCTTGGCGATGACGGCATCAATCTCCTCATCTGTGGCAGGAACATACATCACATATTCCAGGGCGTGATCCGATACCCGGCAGCCCATGGAATGGAAGAAATCCAGGCGGTTTAACAGGGCCTCTTTCAGGGAAGCAAAATCCTTGATGGAAACGCCGCTTGCCTCAGACAATTTGGCGATATAGGAGGCATATTCCGGCTTTTCCACATTGTTGGCCTTATCCGGTCTCCAGGCAGGCAGCACCTGAACATCAAAGGAGGGGTCCTCCGCGATCTTTTTGTGCCATTCCAGGGAGTCGATGGGATCATCGGTAGTGCAGATCAGGGTGACGTTGGAAGCTTTGATCAGGCTGCGGACAGACCACTTATTTTGAAGCTGTTCGTTGCACAGGTTCCATACCTCCTCTGCCGTGTCGCCGCAAAGGTGTCCGGTATAACCAAAGTACCGCTGCAGTTCCAGATGGCTCCAGTGATACAGAGGATTGCCGATCAGCTTTTCCAGAGTTTCTGCCCACTTCTGGAATTTCTCGCGGTCCGTGGCGTCGCCGGTGATGTATTTCTCATCCACGCCGTTGGAACGCATCTGGCGCCATTTGTAATGGTCTCCGCCCAGCCATACCTGGGTAATATTTTCAAAATGGCGGTCTTCTGCGATCTCCTGGGGATTGATGTGGCAGTGGTAATCCAGAACCGGCATCTTTTCCGCATAGCTGTGGAACAGATTCCGCGCAGATTCGGTTGACAGTAAAAAGTCCTTGTCCATAAATGCTTTCATTGGGATAATCCTCCTTGATTAAAATTTGGTAGTTGCTCTTTTTATCAAATCGGCGGCAATAGTAGTCCGGCTGGGCGCATTGCCGCCGTTGAATACGATCATCAGGGTATTGATGGTGGTAGCGCAAAGAGCCTCAATCCTGCTGTCGATCGAGGTCAGTTCCGGGTCCGTACAAACGGCATAGCTCGAGTTGTTATAGCCGATAATGCTTAAGTCGTCCGGAATACTTCTCCGGGTGGCGTGGGCATATTTGACTGCGCCTACCGCCAGGGTGTCGTCCGAAGTCATAACCGCGTCAAAGAAAAGGCCGGAAGTGTGAAGCTTCAGCAGCAGGTCGCGTGCGGCAAGTACGTCTTTGGGGCATTGGTAAATGAGATCCTTGCGGACAGGAAGGCCGCAGCCGCCAAGCGCGTCCTGATAGCCGTGCAGCTTGCCCATGCCGCTGTAGGAGCGGCTGGTGTACAGATAAAGAATGCTGCGGCAGCCGGAGGCGATCAGCTTGCCGGCAGCCTCATGGGTGGCCGAACGGTCATCGCAGAGCGTACAGCAAATATTGTTTCCCTCCAGGAACCCGTTGACCAGCATAATGGGGATTTCCTGTGCCGCCTCGGTGATATAATCATTGTCCCTGAGTTTCGGCTCTATAAACTTGGAGCCGGCAAGGATGATGGCATCTACTTTTTTGGAACGCAGCAGTTCAAGGTACTTCTGCTTGTTCTCCAGGGAGTTGCCGGTACAGCACAAAATAGAATCATATCCGTAGCCGCGCAGTCCCTGCTCCAGGTAGTAGATGGCATGGGCCAGGTATGGGTCTGAGGAGTCGGAACACATAATGCCGATGGTCTGGATGGTGCCAAGGCCCAGGCCCCGGGCGAATACATTGGGGGTATAGCCCAGTTCGTCCATGACTTTAAGCACCAGGTTCCTGGTGCGGTCGCTGACATTCGGGCTGCCGTTGAGAACACGGGAAACCGTAGCAATGGAAACACCAGCCTTTTTTGATACATCGTAAATGTTCATCAGTTGTTTCCCTTTCGTCAGAGTAGTAGTCAAGTGGTAACACAGGGTTCTGAACGGATAAGATTCCGCCTGAAATGGTGTAAGTACTTACAAGCTTATTATACCCATCCTTTTCAAATAATGCAAGTGATTTATTGCCATGTTTCCATAAAATCAGTCAGGAAACCGTATTTTTACTTGACTTATGCACAAGAATTCTGTAAAATATATGTAAGTACTTACAATACAATGAAGCAACAGACGATATTTTTAAATTCAGAACGCAGAAAAAGGAGAAGAGCCATGCAGGATTTTGTCAGAATTCATGAGGATGATAATGTGGCGGTGGCGTTGCGCCCTATTGCCAAAGGAGAGCGGCTGACTGTCGGAAAGTACCAGGTGACGACGCTGGAGGAGATCCCTCAGGGACACAAATTTGCCCTGAAAGAGATTGCGGCGGGTGATCCGGTGACAAAGTATGGCTTTTGTATCGGCCTGGCCAAGGAAGCGGTTGCGGCCGGAGGATGGGTGCATGTGCATAATATCAGAACCGCACTGGGAGATTTGCTGACTTATCAATATGAGCCTTCCGTATCTCCTTTGAAAGAGTCGGAACATGCGTTTTTTGACGGCTTCCGCCGTGCCGACGGCAAGGTGGGAGTCCGCAATGAGATCTGGATCATCCCTACGGTGGGCTGTGTCAACTCGATTGCCAAGGCGCTGGAGAAAAAGGCCCAGAAGTTTGTGGGGGGGACGGTGGAGGAAGTGGTTGCTTTTGTGCATCCGTACGGCTGTTCCCAGATGGGGGACGACCAGGAACATACCCGCACAGTGCTGGCGGATATGATTCGCCACCCCAATGCCGGCGGCGTATTGGTACTGGGGCTTGGCTGTGAGAACAGCAATATTCCGGTACTTAAGGATTATATCGGGGAATATGACGGGCAGCGCGTGAAGTTTCTGCAGTGCCAGGATGTCGAGGACGAGCAGGAAGAGGCGATGCGGCTGCTGGGAGAGCTGGCGGCTTATGCGGGGGCTTTCAGCCGGGAGAAGGTGGATGCCAGTGAGCTGATTGTCGGTATGAAATGCGGCGGTTCCGACGGCCTGTCCGGCATTACGGCGAACCCGACCGTGGGCGGATTTTCTGATCTGCTGATATCCAAAGGCGGGACGACGATCCTCACGGAGGTGCCGGAGATGTTTGGGGCGGAGACGATCCTTATGAACCGTTGCGAGACACCGGAACTTTTCGAGCAGACGGTTTCGCTGATCAACGATTTTAAGAATTATTTTACCAGCCATAATCAGACGATCTACGAGAATCCTTCTCCGGGGAATAAAAAAGGTGGGATTTCCACGCTGGAGGACAAATCGCTGGGCTGCACGCAGAAGTCCGGCAGCGCACCGGTGAAGGGCGTGCTGGCATACGGGGAGCCGGTAAAGGTCAAGGGTCTGAACCTTTTATCTGCGCCGGGCAATGATCTGGTAGCTTCCACGGCGCTGGCGGTGTCGGGGGCTCATATTGTATTGTTTACGACCGGCCGGGGAACCCCGTTCGCGTCTCCTGTGCCGACCGTAAAGATTTCCAGCAATTCCAGGCTGGCCGGGCATAAGGACAACTGGATTGACTTTAACGCCGGACGTATGGTAGAGGATAAGACAAAGGAAGAACTGGCCCGGGAACTGTTTGAGTATGTGCTGGAGGTCGCTTCCGGGAGAAAAGTCAAAGCCGAGGAAGCGGGTTTTCATGACATGGCGATTTTTAAGCAGGGAGTTACGCTGTAAGGACTTTTATAAGGCAGGATGGCAGCTAAGGGAACAGAAAGAAGCGTAAAGGACGTGAGAATATATGAAGCTGAACCGGACAGCGCAGAGGACGGTGGAGATCCTTAAAATGGTTTCAAAGAATCCGGAGGGGACGACTCTGGATGAGATCTGCAAAGAACTGGCGATGCCCAAGACCAGCGCCTATGATATTGTAACCACATTGGCAGAGATGGGGATGGTCAATGTGGACAGGGGTGCGCGTCAGCGTTATACCATCGGCCTGGCGGCCTACCGGATCGGGATCAATTATAGGAATAATCTGGATTTTATCGGAGTGATTGAGCCTGAACTGAGAGCATTTGCCAAAAAGGTGGGGAAAACGGTGTTTTTTGGAGTCCGGTCCGATCATGAGGTGGTTTATATCTGCAAATCCGAGCCGGAGAACCCGATTATTACGACGGCGACAGTAGGATCGAAAAATCCCATGTACTGCACTTCTCTGGGAAAGGTGATCCTGGCGTACAGCGACGAGGAGACCAGGCGGCAGGTGATCGGGCGGATAAAATTCCGCAGGAAAACAGAGAAAACCATCATGGACCAGGAATCTCTGGAGGCAGAACTGGACAAAGTAAGGAAGCAGGGATATGCGCTGGATGCCAGGGAGCTGGAAGAGCATATGGAATGTGTGGGCGCTCCGGTATTCGGCGCTGACGGGAATGTGTTAGGAGCCCTCAGCGTGTCCAGCCTTTATAAACCCACCGAGGACTATGAGGGCCTGGGGCGAGTGGTGGCGGACAAGGCTCTGGAACTTTCCAAACTGCTGGGATATATCGAGTAGTCCAAAAGTGCCCGTATCTTATAGAAAAAATAGTATTTTCATGTTGACAAATGCGTTGGTAACTATTAATATGTAATTATAAGATTCGTATTTGTGAAGATGATTCGCATATACGAACAAAAAGAAAAGGAGAAGAAGGAGCAATGAAAAAAGAACAGGTATTGGCAAGAATGAAAGAGGATTGTCTGGTTGCTGTTGTTCGCGCAAAGGACATGGAGCAGGGGGAGAAAGTGGTAGATGCCATTATTGAAGGCGGCATCAATTTTATCGAGATTACCATGACCATGGATGAGGGGAATCCTGTGGACTTTATTGCAGCCATGGCGAAGAAATACAAGAATAATGACAAGGTTGTCATCGGCGCCGGCACGGTTTTGGACCCGGAGACTGCCAGGGCCGTCATTCTGGCAGGCGCAAACTACGTGGTAAGCCCGGGCCTGAATGTAGATACCATCAAGCTGTGCAACCGTTACCGTGTACCCATGCTGCCGGGCGTTATGACTCCAACTGAGGCCATTACCGCTCTGGAGGCCGGCTGCGATATCATCAAGATCTTCCCGGGAAATATCGTGGGACCGGCAGCCATCAGTTCCTTCAAGGGCCCGCTTCCCCAGGGCGAGTTCATGCCTTCCGGCGGCGTGGATGTGGACAATGTAGACAAGTGGATCAAGGCAGGCGCTTATGCGGTAGGCACCGGCAGCAGCCTGACCAAGGGCGCAAAGACCGGCGATTTTGCGGCAGTTACCGCCAAGGCAAAAGAGTTCGTGGAAGCAGTTGCCGCAGCCCGCGGGAAATAAAAAGGCCGGACACAAAAACAGAGAAAGCGTTTGCTGCATTAGCAGGATAAAATAAAAATAAAGGAGAATAAAACAATGGCAAAAGTAGTAACCATGGGTGAGATCATGCTGAGGCTTTCCACCCCCGGAAATGAGAAATTTATCCAGGCGGATGAATTTGATGTGAATTACGGCGGCGGCGAAGCCAATGTAGCGGTATCTCTGGCAAACTATGGCCATGAGGTAGAGTTCGTGACTGCGATTCCGGCCAATCCGATCGGTGACTGCGCGGTGGCTGCCCTGAGAAAGTACAATGTGGGAACCAAGCATATCTCCCGCAGCGGCGACCGTCTGGGAATCTATTTCCTGGAGACCGGTTCTGCCATGAGAGCTTCCAACGTGGTTTATGACCGGGCCAATTCCGCGATTGCCTGCGCTACTGCGGATAAGTTTGATTTTGACGCCATTTTCGAGGGCGCGGACTGGTTCCACTTCACCGGCATTACCCCGGCGGTTTCCGATCTGGCTGCCGAGGTGACAGAGGCTGCCTGTAAGGCCGCAAAGGCTCATGGCGTGACCGTATCCGTGGATCTGAACTTCCGCAAGAAACTGTGGTCCTCTGAGAAGGCTCAGAAGGTGATGACCAATCTGATGCAGTATGTGGATGTGTGCATCGGCAACGAGGAGGACGCGGAGAAGGTTCTGGGCTTTAAGCCGGGCAAGACCGATGTGACCTCCGGCGAACTGGAACTGGCAGGCTATGTGGATATCTTCAATCAGATGGTAGACAAGTTTGGCTTCAAGTATGTGATCAGTTCCCTGCGTGAGAGCTATTCCGCTTCCAACAATGGCTGGTCTGCCTGCATTATGGATGGCAAGACCCGTGAGTTCTATCACTCCAAAAAGTATTCCATCACCCCCATCGTAGACCGCGTGGGCGGCGGTGATTCCTTCGCGGCCGGTTTGGTATGCGGACTGTTGGACGGCAAGGATATGAAGGCGGCTCTGGAGTATGCGGTGGCTGCTTCTGCCCTGAAGCACACCATTCCCGGCGATTTCAACCTGGTTACCCGGACTGACGTGGAGAACCTGGCAGGCGGCGACGGTTCAGGCCGTGTGCAGAGATAATATTTCGGATTCGGGAACATTTGCGGGTTCCCGAAACGGAAGCTATGTAAGGACAGCAGGATGGATTATGACAGCGTATCCTGCCGTTTCATGACTGTGATGAGATGGCTAATTTCCAGAGGTGGAATTAGCCATTTTATCTATCGGGATCATTGACAGAAACTTCACATTTAGAAGGAGAAGGAGGAAAGACGATGGGGAAGAGGAATTTTGATCTTCTGACTTTTGGACAGGTGTTGCTTCGTCTGTCGCCGCCCAACAACGAGAGGCTGATGAGAGGGGATACCTTTATAAAGCAGGTAGGCGGGGCAGAGCTGAATGTAGCTGTCGGCGTGGCCCTCTTAGGGCTTCACACCGGGATTATCTCCCGGCTGCCGTCTCACGATATAGGAGCCTTCATGAAGGGAAAGATCCGTTCTTACGGGGTTAGCGACGACTATTTTATCTATGACAATTCTCCGGGGGCCCGTGTGGGGATCTATTATTATGAAGATGGCGCTTACCCGAGAAAACCAAAGGTGATTTATGACCGGAGCGGCAGTTCCTTCTATTCTCTGAAGATTGACGATATTCCCGAGGAGGCTTACTCCTCCACCCGCTGCTTCCACACCAGCGGCATTACGCTGGCACTGAGTCCCCAGCTGCGAATGACTGCCATTGAGATGATTAAGCGTTTTAAAGAGGCAGGGACACTGGTTTCCTTTGACGTAAACTTCCGGGGGAATTTGTGGACGGGGGCTGAGGCCAAGGAGTGTATTGAGCAGATTCTGCCTTATGTGGATATTTTCTTCTGCTCCGAGGATACGGCCCGGCTGACATTTTTAAAGACCGGTACGGCAAAAGAGATGATGAAGAGTTTTACGGAGGAGTATCCGATCTCCATCGTGGCCTCTACCCAGCGGGTGGTACATAGTCCCAAGCGTCACACCTTCGGCTCTGTAGTCTATGATGCCAAGCGGGATACCTACCATGAGGAGGAACCCTACCGGGATATCGAGGTGGTGGACCGGATTGGAAGCGGCGATGCATATATTTCCGGGGCCCTTTACGGGCTTTTGTCCAGCGACTTTGACTGTGAGCGGGCCATGCAGTACGGCAATGCCACCAGTGCGGTGAAGAACACGATTCCGGGAGACCTGCCATCTTCCAACCTGGAGGAGATCGATACGATTATCAAATCTCACAACCATAAAGGCCCGCAGCTGGAGATGGCGCGCTAGAGCGCCGACAGATCAGGAAACAACAAATAAAGGACGAGTTAGGAAAAGAACAGGGGGATACAAAATTATGGCAAAGGAAATGGGTAATGTAATTGTAGGACAGTCAGGAGGCCCGACTGCGGTGATCAATTCCAGTCTTGCCGGGGTGTACAAGACAGCCAGGGACCGGGGGGCAAAAAAGGTGTTTGGTATGCTTCATGGGGTTCAGGGACTTTTGGAGGAACGGGTAGTGGATTTGTCTAAACATATCCGCAGCGATCTGGATATCGACCTGCTGAAGAGGACGCCCTCTTCTTTCCTGGGCTCCTGCCGTTATAAGCTGCCGGAGATCAAGGATAATCAGGAGATTTATGACAAGATTTTTGCCATCCTGGAGAAATTGGAGATTGAATATTTCTTCTATATCGGCGGCAATGATTCCATGGATACGATCAAGAAGCTGTCCGATTACGCCATTTTAAACGGCAGCAAGGTCCGGTTTATGGGAGTTCCCAAGACGATCGACAATGACCTGGCTGTGACTGACCACACGCCGGGCTTCGGAAGCGCGGCCAAATACATCGCTTCCATCACGAAGGAAGTAATCCGGGATGGCCTGGTATATGACCAGCAGAATGTGACTCTGGTGGAGGTTATGGGGCGTAATGCAGGATGGCTGACCGGGGCGGCGGCGCTGGCCAAAGGCGAGGATTGCGAGGGGCCGGATATGCTGTTTTTGCCGGAACTTACCTTTGATGTGGAGAAATTTATGGACAAGGTGGCGGAGATCCATAAGGTGAAGAAGTCCGTGGTGATCGCTATTTCGGAAGGCGTCAAGGTGGCGGATGGACGTTATGTCTGCGAACTGACGGACAATATTGATTTTGTGGATGCCTTTGGCCATCGTCAGCTGACCGGTACGGCCCGGTATCTGGCGGAGAAGATTTCCAAAGATGTGGGCTGTAAGACAAGAGCCATTGAGTTTAATTCTCTCCAGAGATGTGCTTCTCATATCGTGGGCCGGGTGGATATTACCGAGGCTTACCAGGTAGGCGGCGCTGCCGTGAAGGCGGCCTTTGAGGGCGAGACCGGCAAGATGATTATTTTAAAGAGAGTGTCGGATGACCCTTATCTGTGTGTGACGGATATTTATGATGTGCACAAGATTGCCAATGTGGAAAAGAAGGTGCCCAGAGAGTGGATCAACGAAGAGGGCAATTATGTGACCCAGGAATTTATCAATTATGTACGTCCGCTGATTCAGGCGGAACTGACGCCTATGATGGTTGACGGCCTGCCCAGGCATCTGCGGCTGGATGACGTCAGCTATGGCGGATAAAGGGTTTTCAGACTTTGTAGGAGGAAATGCACTTATGAGAAAGACAGGAAAAAGAACGGCGCGGGTTCTGACAGCTTTTTTACTGGCCTTGTCGGTCAGTATGACATCCTTCGGTTTCTATCAGCAGCCGGCGGGCAAAAAAGGGATTCTGATCTCGGGGCAGGACCCGGAACTTTTGGCAGATATCAGCAATCTGGGTTGTAAGCAGGTGGTCTGCAATCTGGCTTCCTACCAGAATGTGAACAGCTTTGACCCGTTGGCCCAGAAATGCCGGTCGGAGGGGATTACCTTGACGATGATTCTCCTCAACGGCTTTGGAGGGGATTCCCGTCTGCTTCCTGTTGACAGTCCGGTGGAGGGTGTGGGAAATTATGCCTTCAATGTAAAGACTGCGGAAGGGGAGGCGGCTGTCCGGTCCTATGCGAGGAGGGTGGCTTCTCATTATGCCAACAGTGTCTCGAACTGGGTAATCGGTAATGAAGTCAACGACGCTATTGCTTGGGATTACAGCGGAGTGATGGATATGGACGAGCACGCGGCCCAGTATGCGAAAGCATTCCGGATCTTCTACGAGGAGATCAAGAAGGCCAATTCCGAGGCGCGGGTGTTTATTCCCTTTGACATGCGCTGGAATGCCCGGGGCGCAGACCCGGCTTATTATACGGTGAAGGAGTATTTGCCTAAGCTGAATGAACTTTTGAAGGATACGGATTACGGAATCGCCTGGCATGCTTACCCGGTGCATTTCTTTACCAAGCCAGAGTTTTTGGATGATGACGGGATTTCTTTTGATCTGGATACGCCCAATATCAATCTGAAGAATATAAATGTATTGACGGACTATCTGCAAAAGGAAGATATGCTTTCTCCTGACGGGCAGGTCCGCCACCTGATTCTCACAGAACAGGGTTTTACCTCAGCCTGTGAGAACGGGGAGGAGAGGCAGGCGGAGGCGATCAGGGCGGCTTATGAAATTGTGAAGGGGAATCCGTATATTGAGGGGTTCTATCTGAGCCGCCAGGTGGATGCGGCTTCCCAGGAAGCGGCCGGAGGGGCCTTCGGCTTGTGGACCAGGAATCCCAATGCCAGCAGAGATGAGTTCCCCCAGTCGAAGAAAAAGGCGTGGGATGTGTATCGGTCTCTGGATTAAAACTATATAGAAACATATCAAGAAACCGGAACCTGACAGGAGATGTGAGGTTCCGGTTCTTTTTGCGGGCAAGAAAGGCGTTTTCCCGGAATCTTTTACCCGGGACCAATAAATCATTGACATGCCTTGGTAATCTATGTATAATAACAGACATATACATAGAATACCAAGGTATGATAGGACATCCGGCGGCTGTACCTGCGACAGGCTTTGCGGGATTGTTCCACATACCCCATTGGAAAAAGAAAGGAGTTTTGAATGGACAAGCGTTATATGGCGTTAGGAACCTCCATGCTGGTTCTGAGCCTTCTAAAGCAGCAAAGTATGTACGGCTATCAGATGATCCGTGAACTGGAGCAGCGAAGCCAGATGGTATTCCGGCTGCAGGAGGGAACGCTCTATCCGGTTCTGCACAGCCTGGAGCAGCAAGGCGCGGTCATCAGTATGCAGAAAACAGCCGAAAACGGCCGGATGCGCAAATATTATGAGATTACTTCTCATGGAAAGAAACTGCTGCAGGAGAAAGCAGAGGAGTGGAAGATTTATGAGACTGCGGTCAATCAGGTGATGGGGGGTGTTCTCTTTGGCTGACGAGAGGAAGGATTTTCTGGATACGGTAGAAGAGCAGATTGCTTACCGCCCATTGAGAAAAAAATTAAGTCAGGAACTGGAAGCTCATATTCTGGACCGGATGGAGGATTATCAGGAGCAGGGACTGCCGCCCAAGGAGGCAGAAGCCGCAGCAGTCAGGGCGATGGGAGATCCGGTTCTTGTTGGCACGGAACTAAATGCGGTACATCAGCTTCAGAAAGCGCCCGCACTTATGGTCCTGACGCTGGTCTTGCTTCTTACCGGTTTTGCGGCGTCCGCCTACATGCGCTGGAGTCCGGAGCAGTATGCAAACGGTTTTCTTTATTATATTCCCGGGGTGCTGGTTTTGCTGCTGGTGTCCTGGAAGGGATACCCCTTAGTGATCCGGCATATGCGTTGGCTGCTGCCCCTGGCAGGAGCGCTGCTTCTGGCAGGACAGATTTTCAGTATTCGGAGATGGGGTGTTTTCTGGAGGATCGGCTATTTCCGGTACTTTGCGCTGCTGCTTTCAGGCCCGTTTCTGATTTTGCTGGCCTATCGTTTGCGCCGCCGTGGAGGAAAAACGGTTCTGATGATTCTGGCGCTTTGCGGCATTTGCATTTTAATGCCAGGATTTTACGGAGGCGGCCGCGACCTTCCGGCCTGTGCCATATTGCTGATCAGTGTGACGGGCGCTTTGGCATTGATGATTCACAGGGATATTTTTGGCGGGGACATCAATGCCCGCGGGCGTCTATATGGAATCACTCTGGCCGGTCTGGCGTTGGCTGCCTGCTTGCTTGGCTCTACCGGCCACCGAAGAGATCTGTTTCAGCGGTTTGTTGACCCGGACCATAATATTGATTCTACCTGGGATGACACCTATAACAGTGCGCTGATCCGCCGTCTGCTTTCCGAAACGCCGCTGGCCGGAGGGATCGAGCTGACGCCGCAGGAACTGATGGACTATGGGACCGGGGCCTGGTATTTTGCCGAAAGAGATCCCCGGCAGATCGGCATCTATGGGATTCATAGCGAGGAGGAGGAACAGGAATTTGAAGCATTGGTAGCCAGGATCAGGGAGTCCGGGGGGCGGCCACACTATATTTATTTTAATGAATCTGATGTTACGTTGTGGGATATCCTCCCTCAGCATTATCATAACAATTACCGCATTGCCATCTGTATTCTGCTCTTTGGCTGGCTGGCAGGAGCGGTATATCTGGCAGTGATTGGCGGCTTTTATCTGATGATGTTCGGCTGTATCCGGAAGATTCAGGGCAAGCTGGCATTTTCCCTGGCCAGCTGCTGCGGAATATGCCTTCTGGCGGAAGGGGTTTTCTATATTCTGGGAAATTTCGGCTACCAATACGCCTCATTTACCAATCTGCCGCTGATTTCGGAAGGCAGGATCAGCGTAATAGTGAATATGACGCTATTGGGTTTTATCTTCTCGGCTTATCGTTATGACCATGTCGAAGCCGGGACAGATCCCTCCTTCTGCCAGCTGTCATCCTGAAATATTCTATTGGGGAAGAACCTGCCACAGACACCTCAGATCTGGTCATTTGGCAGGTTCTGTTCTTTCCGCCACCACAGCCAGGAGGCTAAGGTAAGGACAAGGGTGCTCCCGATCACCGAAACCAGCAGAAGAATGCCGGCGGCAGAAGTGGGCAGAAACAGTGCGGCCAGCAGTATAAGGACTCCGCAGCCGGCATAAAGCTTTCCTCCCAGACGATGGGTTTTGCGCCAGACTTCATCGCTGCTTAGGGTCCAGGGGGTTTTGATGCCCATATAAAAATTACTTTGTACCTTGGGCAGATAATTGCCAATCAGCAGAAACATCACGGAAAGCATAACGAAGATAACCTTGGCGGCCTGAATCCGTCCGGGGAAAAAGCTTTCGCTGATCATGATTCCGGTTACCATAGCAAGAAATAGCTGCATTCCCACACAGAAGCCATCGTAAAAACGGCTGAATTTCTGATAATTGCGGTACCGGGGGTCCATGTGTGGCATCACGTCAAACAGGATGGCAAACAGTGGAAGCATGGCGGCGATGATCCAGATATTCATGCGGGAACTGTAAGTGACCCCTCCATTAAAGTTCCAGTTGGTGGGAATCTGATCGGGCAGCCGGGGATAGAGCAGGGCTACGATCAACAGGACCAGGACGGCAATGCCATAGTTTAAAATCCGTAATTTCTTATTTTTCATCGGTGGTTCCTCCTTTTAGCGAGAGAAGCCAGTTCAGGACATCATCCAGAACCGAACTATTCAGGTAATAATAGATAAACTTTCCCTTTTTTTCGTCATCTATAGCACCAGCATTCTTTAACACCGAGAGGTGGTGGGAGATGCTGGCCCCGGTCATGTCAAATTGATCGACAATTTCACCGGCAGTCAGGGGACCGCTCTTTAGAAGATTGAGGATCTCCCGGCGGGTGGGGTCGGACAGGGCTTTGAAGGTTTCGGCAAATCCCATGTGATTCTCCTTGCGTTATGTGTAAAATCTTTGCCTTCGGGTTGCTTTTCTATTAAGATATTTAGAAAAATATCTAAATGATAAATATAGGATAGCATGGGCGTGGAGGGTTGTCAAGAGGGAAGATATGGTCAATGCCCCATAGATCTTTCTCGGCAGGGTTTCCGGCATTAAGTAAGTGACAGAAAGAGGGAATAATGGTATAATGTCGCCAGCTGAAGCGAAGCGGATAATTACCAAATGAAAAATTTTTAAATTTTACCATAAAAAATCCGCCCTGGGCCGTATAGTAGGTACAAGGCCAAGGGCAGAGAGGACATTACGATGAATGACCAGCAGTTTGAACAGAATATTGGTCGGATCTGCAGAAATGATAAGGACGGTCTCAGGGATATTTATGAGGATTACTGCCCATTGATCTATTCGGTTGCGTGGGAGGTCCTGGGAAACCGGGAGGATGCGGAGGATGTGACCTCAGACTTTTTTATCCGGTTATGGGACATTGCAGATACATACCGGCCGGGAAAGGGCCATCGGGCGTGGCTGATCACCATTGCCCGCAATATGGCTATCGATCATCTGCGGAAAAGAAAGCGGGAGAGCCTGACTGCGGAGATTCCGGATTATCTGCAGGCGGGAGAGGATTCCTGTGAAGAGCAGCTTTGCCAGAAGATTGGCCTTGAACAGGCATTGAAGACATTGAAGGAGGAAGAAAGGCAGATTGTCAATCTGAAGATTATGGGAGAACTGACCTTCCGGGAGATTGCCGGGATTCTGAGGAAACCTCAGGGGACTGTGGCATGGTGTTACCGGACAGCGATTCGGAAGTTGAGGGAGGTGCAGTTATGATGGACGAAAAACGGTTGGAGCAGGAATACAGAAAACTGAAACATCAGCAGGCGCCGGATCTCTGGAAACGAATTGAAGAAAATCTGCGGGAACACCCGGAGCGGAATCGGGAAGGGATGAAAACGGAGCCGGACTTGGGGAAAGCTTTGCAGCCGGCAGAAAAGCGGAGAATTTTTTTGCACAAACGCCAGGTTTACGGCATGGCGACGGCGGCCGCTGCGATGCTTGCGCTTATGGTGGCGGCTCCGAGGCTGATGGAAGGCCGATTTGAAAAATCCAGTGATAATATGGCTTTGACGATGGCAGGAGCCGCCGCCACGGAAGCGATACCGGATGCTGCTGCAGCGGGGGAGGTCGAGGCGGATATGGCGGCGCCGCAGGCGGCGGCCGGAGCGGGCACCGCCGAAGAAGCCATGCCGGAGCCTGCAGGCCCAGGAGCCCCAGGCCAGGGACGTGCAGGATCAGGGAGCACAGGACCAGGAAGTGCAGGGCCAGGAACCGATATGGCCAGGAAAGAAGTGGCCGAAGAGGGGGCGGAAATCACAGCAAACAGCAGTCTGGCTATGAATTCCGGCGTACGAGACAATGGGGGATTGCCGGAGGAGAGGATTCTGCCGGAAGGGGTTTTAAGCTATGGCCAGCTGAAGCTGGCGGCGTACCAGCCGGTTGCGGTGCCGGAAAATGCCGTGACAACGGCGGAGGATTCGCAGTATTTCTCAGAAGATATTCTGAGAGATACCCAGCTGCTGTGCGGCGGGACTGTCACGAATGTGTCTTTCGAGCAGGATCAATCGGGGAAGGCTGTGAAGGTGGTCTATGAGATGACCCTGGATCAAGTGTATTTTTCTGAGGATTATATTACCGGGACGGAGACGATTACAGTAAAAAGTCCCATTGTCCGCACAGACGGAGATGAAGTGTATATCCTGTATCAGCTTCAGGCAGGAGGAACGTATCTGCTGCCTTTGCACAAACCGGAACAGGACTGGGAACTTTTGTATCCTTTTGCGCCGCAGATTCAGGTGACGGGAGACGGCGCTTATCTGTTCCATTCCGGGTATAGCAGCCTGATGAATGAGGATACTTCTGTGGTAATTGGCAGTCCTGAGGGCAACAATGATTATTTCTATGATCGGATGGTATTGCGGGATGACAAAGATTTCCTTTCGGAACTCCTGGCGCTGATAGAGCATTAGAGGGAGGAGAACGTTATGAAGAAAAATAAAGGGGAATTGTGGAGATGGCTGTTGGGAACCGGTATGCTGGCGGCGGCAGGGATGCTTGGCGGCTGCGGGGCCGCAGGAGGCTCTTCTTCTGAAATGGCGACGACAGTGGCGGCAGCTGAGACAACAGAAGCAGCGGCGGGCGACGCCTATGGAAATATGTCAGGGGGGGAGGCGGGTTACGAAAATGCGCCGGTTTATGAAACGGAAGGGGCCCTTGCGGAGGAGGATTATCCGATGGAGGCGGCTGAGGAAGAGGCAGCGGATATGGCAGATGAAGACATGTGGGAAAACTGGGATGTGGCAGCCGCTCCGGGCAGTAATGCAAAAAATCCCTCTGCCATGTCGCAGAAATACCGGCAGGCCTATGAACCCGGGGGTTATAATACGGAAGAGTACAGCTATATTTCGGAAAATGGCTATAAAAATGTGGCAAAGGACCCGCTGTCAACCTTTTCCGTGGATGTGGATACGGCCTCTTATGGGAATGTGCGCCGGATGATCCGTGCCGGACAAGAAATCCCGGCGGATGCGGTGCGGATTGAGGAACTGATCAATTATTTCGACTATGATTATCCGGAGCCAAAGGACGGGGAGCCATTCTCCGTGACTACCGAGTATGGAGATTGTCCCTGGAATGAAGATCATCGCCTGCTTCTGGTGGGGCTTCAGGCCAAGGCGATTGATTTCGGAGACCGCCCGGCGTCAAATCTTGTGTTTTTGCTGGATGTGTCCGGGTCCATGTACTCGGATGACAAGCTGCCTCTGGTGCAGAAATCTTTTGCCATGCTGGCAGAGAACCTGACAGAGAGGGACCGGGTGTCCATCGTCACTTACGCAGGTTATGAGTCGGTGGTATTGGATGGGGTGCCTGGCAGTAACAAGGCCAGGATTGTGGCTGCTTTGGAGGATTTGGAGGCAGGAGGCTCCACGGCCGGGGAAGCCGGGATTCAGAAGGCGTATGCACTGGCAGAAAAGAATTTTATTCCGGGAGGCAATAACCGGGTAATTCTGGCTACGGATGGTGATCTGAATGTGGGAATCAGCAGTGAGGGCGGCCTGACCCGGCTGATTCAGGAAAAGAAAAAAAGCGGAGTCCATCTGTCTGTGCTGGGTGTTGGTTCCGGCAATCTGAAGGATAACAAGATGGAGGCTCTGGCAGACAACGGGGACGGCAACTACAACTATTTGGACACTCTTTATGAGGCGAAAAAGGTGCTGGTGGATGAGATGGGGGGAACCCTTGTCACCGTGGCCAAGGATGTGAAGATTCAGGTAGAGTTTAATCCGGAGTATGTGGCAGGCTACCGGCTGGTGGGATATGAGAACCGGGTTCTGAGAAATGAGGATTTTCACAATGACAAGGTGGACGCGGGAGAGATCGGCGCCGGACATACGGTGACGGCCTTGTATGAGATCATTCCAGGAGGCTCGGGCGGACAGACCCTTAAGTATCAGACCGGGACAAAACCGGCAGGCAGCACGGAACTGCTGACGGTGAGCCTGCGTTATAAGGCGCCTAACGGCGATAAGAGCAAACTGGTGGAATATCCGGTGGAGGCGGACAGCTATGGACAGGATATGTCAGAGAATCTGAAGTTTGCCTCGGCGGTGGCGGAGTTCGGCATGGTTCTCAGGGACAGCGAGAACAAAGGGAATGCCTCTTTTGACAGTGTGATGGAACTGGCAGAGTCCTGTGTGCACGCGGATTCCGATGGCTATCGGAAGGAGTTTTTGGAACTGGTGCAGCTGGCCAAAAGAAATAAACTTCGGTAGGGCAGCCGGCAAATGGCATAAACGGAGGCATACAGTATTCTGATTGTAGAGTATCCAGGCAGAATGGTGTTTGCATTTGCTGCCGGTTGGGCGTATATTGTGGGTGACAGGAGGGGTTTCCTGTCGCCCATTGTAGTTGAGGGGGATTGTAGGGAAAGCCTGCAGTTTGCACTCGGAAAAAGGGGTAATTGAGTTTTTTGTGTGCTCATTCGCGGAGGAAAGAGAGATGGCTACAAGAGAAATTCAGAATCCGGTTTTGAGAAAGCTGGCAGAGTATGGGTTGATTACCTTAAGTATCTGGATTATGGTAATCGGAATTTATTTTTTTAAGTTTCCCAATAATTTTGCTTTTGGAGGGGTGACGGGGTTCTCAACGGTAGTGGCGAAAATTTCCCGCTTTTCGGCAGGTGATTTTACATTTTTTGTCAACACCGGGCTTCTGGTGTTGGGATTTTTGTTTTTGGGGACGGATGTGGGAGTGAAGACGGTCTACGCCAGTATGCTGATGTCATTCAGCCTGTCGGCCCTGGAACGTCTGTGCCCGTTAAACGGACCGCTGACCCAGGAACCGCTTCTGGAGTTGATATTTGCCATTTTCTGCCCGGGATTTGGTTCCGCTGTGCTCTTCAATATCGGCGCTTCCAGCGGCGGAACGGACATTATCGCCATGATTTTGAAAAAACATACCAGTATGAACATCGGAACGGCTCTTCTGGTGGTGGATGTGACCTCGGTGGTGATGGCGTTTTTCGTGTTCGGGCCGACTACGGGGTTGTTTTCCAGCCTGGGCCTGATGGCCAAGTCCCTGGTGATTGATGATGTGATTGAGAATATGAACCTGTGTAAATGCTTTAATATTATCTGTGACGACCCAAAGCCGATCTGTGATTTTATCATCAATGAACTTCACCGGAGCGCGACTACCTACAAGGCGGAGGGAGCATTTACCCATCACGATAAGACGGTGATTATGACAACCATGAAAAGAGTGCAGGCGATTAAGCTGCGGAATTATATCCGCAGGGTAGAGCCGACGGCGTTTATTTTGATTTCCAATTCCAGTGAGATTATTGGGAAAGGGTTTTTGAGCAGCTGAATCAGCGATAACAGAATGAAGGGAAACCTGTCGGCATGGTTACACATGCCTGCTCCTCCGGCATATAATAAAGCAGCAGAAGCAGTAACTGTGAAGGGATAAAACAGTTGCCGCAAAGGATGACAGCGCGGCGTCCTGCTCTGCAAGGAGGACTGAATATGAGTTGGAGAAGAAAACGAATGGCTGCGGCCGGGCAGCATGAGTCTGCAAAAAGCTTGGCGCGGCAAAACGGCCGGCAGCGGTCAAAGGCCGAAAAGCATGAGCAGGCGGAGAGCCGGCTGCAGCAGGAATACCGGCAGCAGGAGCGTCTCCACAGGAAGAATGTGGCTACCTGCCGGGTGATGCTGCTGGTGCTTGTGCTGGCAGTTTGGGAACTCTGTGCAGAACTGGGGATGATCGATGATTTTATCTTCAGTTCTCCCTCCAGGGTGTTTTTTTGTTTTTGGGGAATGGTCCGGGATGGGAGCATTTTTGGACATATAGGAATCACCCTTCTGGAAACCTTGATCAGTTTCGGACTGGTTGTAGCGATAGGCCTTTTGATGGCCGTGGCGCTTTGGTCCAGCCGCAGCGTCTCGGAGGTGCTGGAACCCTATCTGGTGATGCTGAACAGCCTGCCCAAATCGGCGCTGGCGCCGATGCTGATTGTCTGGCTGGGCAACCATGTGCATACGATTGTGGTGGCGGCTGTTTCGGTGGCGGTGTTTGGTTCGATTCTGACCTTGTATAATGGCTTTGCTTCCATGGATGAGGATAAGATCAAGCTGATTCGCTCTCTGGGAGGGAACCGGATGGATGTTCTGACCAAGGTGCTGCTGCCTGGCTCGGTGCCGCTGATTATCAGCAATATGAAGGTAAATATCGGATTGTGCCTGGTAGGCGTGATTATCGGAGAGTTTCTGGCAGCCCAAAGAGGGTTGGGGTATCTGATTATCTATGGGAGCCAGGTGTTTAAGCTGGATCTGGTCATGATGAGCATTGTGATTCTCTGTGTGATGTCGGCGGTGCTGTATCAGGGGATTGCCTGGCTGGAGAAGCGGGTGTCATCCCGATAATTGCCATTTAAAGTAAAAGAGCAGACAGCCTCATCAGAAAACGGCCCTGGACCCAGAGCCGTTTTTCCTATATCCTTCCTGAGGATGTCACCTTTCTTTCAACGTTCCCACAATCTTCACATTCCCGCCATCTTTGAACAGGCCGGAACAATTATACCTCCAGGTGCCTTTCTCCAAGGGAATCTCCTTTGATAAGTTCCCGGAGCCGATGGCAATGTGCTGCTCCTTCCCGGCAGGGTCAAACAAAAACAAATCCACAGATCCGCCCTGAATATCCGAAGTTATCGTTAAAACCAGCGCCTGGTTCTGCTCCGCCTGAAAAGAGCCGGATTCTGCTATGTTCTTCTGACCGGTGTGATTCGCCAAATTCAGAACCACCTTTTCCTGGGGTTCCACATCGCCGGCAGTTTCCCGGGGTTCCCCATCGTCGGGAATCAGGTCAACCGTGTTCCTTGCATTGTCATAATGAACCCCGTACCCTAACCTTTCAAACACCTCATCTGCCGGCACATATAAATTTGGAATTTCCTCATCATCCATAGTAATCCAAACCAAAGGCCTGCCAAGAGACAGGGAGGCCCCCTTAAGAGTGATTGCCATATCGTTCAGGGCAGCAGACTTGATTCCTGTTGCCCCAAATGCCGTTGTCAGTCCCAATGTTCCTACAAGAACTCCTGCCACAAAACTTTTTACATCAATTTTTTTCATGGAAATCCCTCCCCGTTTACAAAGGCCTGCCGCCGGGACCCGAGATGGTACAGGCCCTCCAGTTATTAACTCGCACCAAGTATTCCTATTATACCACAGGAAAGCATTCGGTTCAACGCCTTTAGCCGGATCATTTCAAAATCACAAGGAAGCCGAAGAGCCACCTCCCTGCAAAAGTTCCCAGACCTGATTAAAATATACGGAAAATTCCGGGGCGTTCCGGCGCTTTAATGGACTGGCGCATTCCTGGGGAAAATCTATGGGCAGAATGGCTTTTATTCTGCCGGGGCGGTGGGAGAGGATGATGATCCGGTCCGCCACGCTGATGGCCTCCGATAAATCATGGGTAATCAGTACGGCCGTTTTGCCGGTACTGCGGATAATGCTGCTGATATCGTCGCACACGGACAGCCGGGTCTGATAATCCAGGGCTGAGAAAGGTTCATCCAGAAGAAGCAGGTCTGGTTTGAGGGCAAGGGTGCGAATCAGCGCCGCCCTCTGGCGCATTCCGCCGGAGAGTTCCGAAGGGTGGGCGGCTTCAAAGCCGCCAAGGCCGTAGGAATGTAACATTTCTGACAGATGATGATGAGAGCCGCGGTCCAGTTTTTTTTGAATCTCCAGTCCTAAAGCGGCGTTTTTGGAGATGGTCCGCCACTCAAACAGATGGTCCTTCTGCAGCATGTAGCCAATGCCGTCATGCTTTTCCCCGACCAGGATTCCATCCATTAAGACAGAGCCTTCTTCCGGCTTGAGAAGTCCGCACAGGAGAGAAAGCAGAGTGGACTTTCCGCATCCGGAAGGCCCCACGATCGCAAGGAATTCTCCGGCGGGAACCGTAAAGGATATATGGGAAAGGGCAGGAGTTTCGCCTTCCGGCGAGTGGTAGGAATAGCTGACCTCACGGACCTCCAATTTAGGGTTCATAGGTTACCTCCTGTAAAATATGATAAAAAGCAATTGCCATATTTTATGATATGAAGGTTCTGTCCAAAAGTGAGGGGGAAAAGGGAATGAGAGATTTCCAGACAATAAAAAAATGCGTCTGAGAGGAATCGAACCTCCGCGCATGGCTCCGGAGGCCATCGCTCTATCCACTGAGCTACAGACGCATCTCTTTTATTATACACGATTTTTTTGGAATTGCAAGAGGAAGTTTATTGATTTTCCAATAGTATTTTGCTATGATAGGGATACGGTTTACGGAAGACAGAAGCATGCTTTACGAATAGAATGGAGGAGCCGATGAAGAAGTCAAAGGACTTGTGGAATAGAAAGCTGAATCAGGAACAGAGGAAATTTTTGCAGGTGATGATGATTCCTCTGATTGTGATATTATTGATTATTATTATATTGGTAGCGGAACATCTGCAAAAGGAACCAGAGGAGACGCAGCCGGATGAGTCTTCGACGGCGGCCTTGGAACCAAGAATGACGGCGGCGCCAGTTCTGGATTTGGACGACTGGGAGGAACGCCTTCCGGAAGAGCCGGGAGATGAGCCGGATGAGACACAGCCGGACGAGGAGAGCGAGACGGAAACCGAGGAAGGTGAGACGGACGCATTTGAGACAGAGAATTTTCAGAGAGACGGGGTGCCGGAGATTCTGGCGTTGATAGAGACCTATTTTCAGGCAAGGGAAGCAGGGGACGCGGAGACGATGAACCGGATTTATGGGATCGGGGAGGTACCCGCGCAGGCACTGGAAGAACAGAGCGCCCGTATGCGGAACAATGCCAAGTATGTACAGGAATTTGAAAATATCGCAACTTATGTCATGGATGGGGCGGACGGCTCTTCCTGGCTGGTGTATGCGGTCGCGGATATCAATTTTTACTTTTCCAAAACCCGTGCGCCGATGATTTTCAACTGTTATGTGACTGTGGACCAGGAGGGGAATTACACGATCATGGATCAGCGAAATTATACGCCGGAGATTCTGCGGCTGATTGACGAGGCCAATCACTCAGAGGAAGTGAAGAAGCTGGCTGCTGATGTGAATGGAAGAATGCGAGAGGCTCTGACTTCCGATCAGAATCTGAATAATGTTTATGGCGTGCTCAGAGAGGGGTCGCCGGTCTGGGGGGAAACCGGGGAAACGGAGCCTGAGGTAGTGATCGGAGGCCAGCCATGAATGTGAAAGATTTTTATTTTGATTTGCCGCCGGAGCTGATTGCACAGGACCCGCTGGAGGACCGCTCGGCATCACGTCTGCTGGTGATGGATAAGCGTACCGGTGAGATCCGGCATCGGGTATTCAGGGATATTGTCGCGTATATAAGGCCTGGAGACTGCCTGGTGATTAATGATACCAAGGTGATTCCGGCCCGGCTGTTTGGTGTGAGAGCAGACACGGGGACGAAGGTTGAGATTTTGCTGCTGAAACGGCGGGAAGGCGATGTCTGGGAGACATTGGTGAAGCCGGGACGTAAATGTAGGCCGGGAGCAGAACTGGTGTTTGGAGATGGGCTGCTGAAGGCAACCGTCCTGGAAGTCGCAGAGGACGGGAACCGCCTGATTCGATTTTGCTATGAAGGTATTTTTGAGGAGGTTCTTGACCGGCTGGGGCAGATGCCGCTTCCGCCATATATCACCCATGAACTGAAGGACAAAAACCGTTATCAGACCGTGTATGCGAAAAACGACGGGTCGGCGGCGGCGCCTACGGCGGGCCTCCATTTTACGGAAGAACTACTGAACCAGATCCGGGCGCAGGGAGCGGAGATTGCGCATGTGACGCTGCATGTGGGACTGGGGACATTCCGGCCGGTGAAGGTGGAGAACGTGCTGGATCACCATATGCATTCCGAGTTTTATATAATAGAGGAAGAAGAAGCTGCAAAAATCAACCGGGCGAAGGCAGCAGGAGGAAGGATTATCTGTGTGGGAACCACCAGCTGCCGGACGCTGGAATCGGCGGCGGCGCCGGATGGAACCCTAAAGCCGGGGAGCGGTTTTACGGATATCTTTATCTATCCGGGATATTCGTTCAAAATTCTGGACAGCCTGATTACCAATTTTCATTTGCCGGAGTCTACCCTGGTGATGCTGGTGTCGGCTTTGGCGGGCCGGGAGCACGTGCTTCATGCCTACGAAGAGGCAATCCGTGAACGGTACCGGTTCTTCAGTTTTGGAGACGCCTGTCTTTTTACGGATTTGACATAATAAAACAGACAGGGAGAGGAGCAGCCATGGAATACATCCGTCTGAATAAGTACCTGAGCGAACGGGGCATCTGCTCCCGCAGAGAGGCGGACCGCATGATTGAGGCCGGACGGGTCACCATCGACGGCAGGATTGCAAAGATGGGAGAGAAAGTTACCGGCCATGAAAAGATACTCTGCGGCCAGACGCCTGTAAAGGGGAGGGATGAAGGAAATCCGATCAAGCCTGTACTGCTGGTGGTTAATAAGCCGCGGGGAATCGTCTGTACGGCTTCGGACAAGGACCGGGCGCCCAATGTGGTGGAACTGGTGAATTATCCGACCCGCATTTATCCCATCGGGCGTCTGGACAAGGATTCGGAAGGGTTGCTTCTGATGACGAATCAGGGAGAACTGGCGAATCAGATTATACATGCGGGGAACCTTCATGAGAAAGAGTATCTGGTGACGGTGGATAGGCCCTATTCGGCGGCATTTGTCAAAAAGATGCAGGAGGGTGTGGAACTGAAGGAGCTGGGTGAGACCACCCGCCCCTGCAAGCTTTGGCCGGAGGGAGAGCGGGTTTTCCGTATTGTGCTGACACAGGGGCTGAACCGGCAAATCCGGCGAATGTGTGAGGAATTGGGATATCGTGTTGTGTCGCTGAAGCGGGAACGTATTATGAATATACGATTGGGGAGGCTGAAAACAGGGGATTTTCGGAAAGCGACACCGGCAGAGTGGGAAGAATTGAAGCGGAGGTTGGAAGATGACCGGGAATAGAGAAGAAACGATCAGGCGGATGAAGGAACTGACAAGAATCCTTCTTGCGGCGGCGAGGGCATATTATCAGGAAAGCCGGGAGATTATGAGCAATCTGGAGTACGACCGGCTGTATGACGAATTGCTGGCCCTGGAGAAGGAGACGGGAATTGTGCTGGCAGGAAGTCCTACTCAAAAGGTAGGATATGAGGTCCTGAGTGAACTTCCCAAGGAGGCGCACGAATTTCCGATGCTGTCATTGGATAAGACAAAAGAAGTGGCGGCGCTGCAGGACTGGCTGGGAGAGCAAAAGGGATTGCTGTCGTGGAAGCTGGATGGCCTGACGATCGTACTGACCTATGAAGGCGGAGAACTGGTAAAAGCGGTCACACGCGGGAACGGGGAGATTGGAGAGGTGATTACCAACAATGCGAAGGTATTTGCCAATGTGCCTTTGCGGATCGCCTATGAGGGCCAGCTGATCCTGCGGGGGGAAGCGGTGATCCGTTATTCGGATTTTGAACGCATCAACGAACAGATTGAGGATGCCGATGCCCGTTATAAGAATCCCCGGAACCTGTGCAGCGGTTCGGTCCGCCAGCTGAACAATGAGATTACGGCAGCGAGGAATGTGAATTTTGAGGCGTTTGCGCTGGTGCGGGCAGACGGGGTGGATTTTAAAAATTCCCGGAAGGAGCAGTTTGAGTGGCTGCGCCGCCAGGGGTTTGATGTGGTTGAATATCGGGAGGTGACCAGGGAAACGCTTCCGGAAGCGGTCGGCTCCTTTTCGGAAGCCGTGCAGTCCTGTGACATGCCGTCGGATGGCCTGGTACTCCTCATGGATGATATCGCTTATGGGGAGTCTCTGGGGCGGACAGCCAAATTCCCCCGCAATTCGATTGCCTTTAAATGGGCGGATGAGATTCGCGAGACCCGTCTGCTTGAGATCGAGTGGAGCGCATCCCGAACCGGCCTGATTAATCCGGTGGCAATCTTTGAACCGGTGGAGCTGGAGGGAACAACGGTCAGCCGCGCCAGTGTGCACAATATCAGCATTATGGAGGCGCTGGAGTTGGGAGAAGGGGACGCCATTACCGTTTACAAGGCGAATATGATCATTCCGCAGATTGCAGAGAACCTGACCCGCAGCGGGAATATACAGATCCCTGAGAAGTGCCCGGTCTGCGGCGGAGAGGTCGGCATCCGCCAGGTGAACGATGTCCGCTCGCTATACTGCATGAACCCGGAATGCCAGGCAAAGAAAATCAAAAGCTTCACGCTGCTGGTGAGCAGGGACGCGCTGAATATAGACGGTTTATCAGAGGCGACGCTGGAAAAGTTTATTGCTGCCGGATTTATTCATGAGTATGCAGATATTTTCCACCTGGACCGTCATCAGGAGGCGATTGTGGAGATGGAGGGTTTTGGGAAAAGATCCTACGATAACCTGACGGCGGCTGTGCGCACGGCGTCGCATACTACGCTTCCGCGGCTGATTTATGGCCTGGGGATTACAGGGATCGGCCTGGCGAATGCCAAGATGATGTGCCGTACGTTCCATTCGGATTTTGACGCCATGAGAAAGGCAAAGAAGGAGGAACTGACGGAGACGGATGGAATCGGAGAGGTTCTTGCCGATGCCTGGATTGATTATTTTGCATCGGAGAGGAATAACAGCCAGGTAGACAGGCTGCTGGCGGAACTGGAGATTGAGATCGAGCCGGAAAGCCAGGAAGAGGCCATATTTGCCGGGATGGTTTTTGTCATTACCGGATCAGTGGAGCATTTTGCCAACCGCAAGGCATTGCAGGCGGAGATCGAAAAACGGGGAGGCAAGGCGACCGGGTCCGTGACAGCGAAAACCAGTTACCTGATCAATAATGATGTGGCATCCAACTCTTCTAAAAATAAGAAAGCGAAAGAACTGGGAATCCCGATTATTTCCGAGCAGGATTTCTTAAATATGCTGGGAGGAAACGACAATGCCGATTAAAGTACAAAATGACCTGCCGGCCAGAGCGATTCTGGAGTCAGAAAATATCTTTGTGATGGATGAGAAACGTGCGCTGAGCCAGGATATCCGGCCTCTGCAGATCCTGATTCTCAACCTGATGCCGATTAAGGAGGAGACAGAGACGCAGCTGCTGCGGGCCCTGTCCAATACCCCGCTTCAGGTGGACTGCACGTTTCTGATGCTTTCAACACACATTTCCAAGAATACCTCGGCCAGCCATCTGAATAAGTTTTATGTGACCTTTGAGGAGATTCGCCGGAATAAATTCGACGGAATGATTATCACCGGCGCGCCGGTGGAGCACCTGGAATTTGAGGAGGTTAATTATTGGGAAGAACTGAAGACGATTATGGAGTGGACGAAGGTTCATGTCCATTCCACGTTGTATATCTGCTGGGGAGCGCAGGCGGGACTTTATTACCACTATGGCATCCCCAAGTATAAGAGGGAAAAGAAGCTTTCCGGTATTTACCGTCATCAGGTGCTGCATCATAAGGTGCCGCTGGTCCGGGGCATGGATGATTCTATTATGGCGCCGCATTCCCGGCATACAGAGGTCCGGCGCAGGGACATTGAGAGGCATTCGGAACTGAATATCCTGGCCGAGTCGCGGGAAGCCGGGGTTTTGCTTGTTATTCGTGAGGACGGCAGCCAGATTTTTGTCCAGGGTCACCCCGAGTATGACCGGATGACATTGAACAATGAATATCACCGGGATATTGACAAGGGACTGTCGCCGGAGGTTCCCTGCAATTATTATGAAGATAATGATCCTTTCAGCAGGCCGGTTCTCAGCTGGCGGAATGTGTGCAACACGCTTTATGCGAATTGGCTGAACTATTATGTATACCAGACTACGGATTATATCCTGGAGGCGGATGAAGAGTAGCAATCGCGAAATCGCGGGAGGGGGTAAAAGGGCATATGACAGGGACAGATAGGCGGGAAAAGGATGTCCTGACTGTGCACATGATGGGGGATTTCTGGATTGCTTTGAATGGGGAGAAAATGAAACTTCCGGGGAGCCTGTTCAGCAAGACGATGAATCTTTTTATTCTTATGCTGCTCTGTGGGGAAAAGGGGATTGAACGCAGGAAAGTACTGGAACTGCTTTATGGAGAGGAAGAGACAGACAACGATTCCGGCCGGCTGAGAGTAGTGGCTTTTCGCCTGAAGCGGCAGCTGATTGCGGCAGGACTGATGACGAAGGAGGATCATTTTAACGAGAAGGGGATTTTCAGGTGGATGCCGGATGGCTTGGAACTTCAGGTGGATGCCAGGATGTTTGAGACAGCGGCAAAGCGTGCCATAAAGATTCATGGATCAGAGGGCAGGAGAGATTTGCATGCCATGAACCGTAAAGAACCAGAAGGCAAAAAACAGGAGGGACTGCTGGAAGAGGCATGCAATCTGTATGAAGGAGAATTTCTGACAGACCTGACATCGGAGATCTGGGTGGCGGAAAATCAGCTTTATTATCAGGAACTGTATTTTCAATGTATCCGGACTTGTATACAGGTATTTTCTGAAAGCGGACAGCATGACCGGGTTCTTACAGTAGTCAGAAAGGCGGCCCGGCTGTATCCCTATGAGGAGTGGTTTGTTGCGGAACTGGATGCGCTTATAGGGATGGGCTGCTGGAAGGAAGCGTTGGAGGCATCGGAGCAGTCGGTGAGGATGCTGACGGAAGAGCTGGGGATTCATCCTTCTAGGGAACTGACGGCGCGGATTCGCAGGATTAACGCGAGGATTAAGGGTTCGCCTAGGGATCTGACGGAGATTCACGGGAAGCTGAGAGAAAAGAAATATGAGAGCGGGGGCCTTTACTGCGATTATCTGGAATTTTCCTGGATATACCGTCATGAACTGCGCA
This sequence comes from uncultured bacterium, assembly GCA_947063875.1. Classification (GTDB taxonomy): domain Bacteria; phylum Bacillota; class Clostridia; order Lachnospirales; family Lachnospiraceae; genus Brotaphodocola. The sequence goes on along the minus strand of CAMSTY010000015.1, from coordinate 10,676 downwards.
GGCTGGAAGGGATGGATCAGCCTCATTGCCTGATGCTGTGTTCCGTGACGGAGAAGTCGGGAGAGATTGCCTTGGAGGATGAGGGCGGTTTGCTGGAGGAGGCGATGACACGTCTGGGAAAGGCAATCGGCAATTGTCTGCATAGGGCGGACACTTATACCCGTTATCAGAAGAACCAGTATCTGATTCTTCTGGTGGGGACCGGGCAGGAGGGCTGCGGCCGGATATCCTCCCGGATTGAGAGCTGTTTTCGGCAGAACTCGCGAGTGGGAAGATATCAGATTCATTATTTTCATGCACCAGTGTTTCCGGAGACGGAGGGCGCTGGGGCAGGAGAAAGCGATTAAGAACGGATATCAAGGAAAAGGAAGTTAAAAAGTTATTTTTTTAAAAAAATGCAAAAAATTGTAACGCTTCATGTAACGGGTGAAGTGTTACAATTTTTTTATACTCCGGAAGAGTGGAACTATCTGGAAATTACGTTTCGCAAAGGAAGCGTTCAAGATAGATCAAAGCAATAAAGAGAAAAGGAGAGAGGAAGTATGTGGAAGCAAATTCGCAGGAACTACCGACGCTTGATAGCCTTCATGCTGACTGTGGCTATGGTGGCCACGAACGTAGGCGGTAATCTGGGCACCGTGTTTGCGGCGGGAGAGTCAGAGAACGCCTTGTTCCTGGTGGATGGGGGAGAACTACGAAGGGCCATCCGGGAAGCAGAAGAGCAGGGGGAAGTGTTTAAACTCTCCTCACTGCGGCTGGCAGCGGCCAGAAAGAGCATCAAGAACAAGTACGAGGAGCTTTTGGGGACCAAGGAAGGGAAGGTCTATGAACTGGACCTGGAGATCGATCACAGCTATGCGCCGGAGGGAACCGACGTGCAGGTGTTCTACAATGCCGGGACCCAGGATGTGGTCTTCCTATTCCTGAACGAGAGCGAGATGGTAGTGGATTACCGGGTGAACATCGACGGGTATGAGACGGAAGATGTGACGGTAAATCCCAATACGAAAAATATAGAAGATGATGAGGAAGCCAGGTTTGCCGAGAACTATGAAGCATCGGACATGATCAACGACGTCGTGGATAAGCCGAAGGCGGAAGTGGTGGATTCCAAGGAGACGACGGCAGCGGACGAGAGCGCAGGGGAAACGGTGACAGAGCCGGAAGCCGGTGCGGATGCGTCGGAGGATGCGGATGCGTCAGAGGATGCGGAAGAGGGAACGGATGCTTCAGAGGAAGGAAGCGCGCCTGAGGAAACTGAAGAAACGACGGCCGGGCCGGAGGAGAGCGAGGAGACCGAAGCCGAGGAGCCGGAAGAGCCAGAGGAGACGGAAGCCGAGCCGGAGACAGAAGCGGAAGCCGAGGAGCCGGAGGAGGAAACCGAGGCGGAAGCAGAGGAGACTGAGGCAGAACAGGAAGCCGAGAAAGCGGACGGGGAACTGTTGAGCGTATCCCGTCATGAGGCAGCGGTTGTGGCGGTATCCCTGGGAGATCTGGATGAGGAAGCAGATGGAGCGCTGATTGAGGAAGGGTCTCAGGAAGAGGAGACCGAAGAAGAGACGGAGGCCGAGACCGAGGAAGAGACCGAAGCCGAGACTGAGGAAGAGACGGAAGAAGAGACCGTTGAATCTGAGAGTGAGTCCGAAGAAGAAACTGAGGAGTCAAAGGAAGAGGAGACCGATGCTTCCGAGAGCAGCGAGGAGACCGAGGCAGAAACGGACGAGACGGAAGAGGATTCGGAGGAAGAGACGAAAGCCGAGGAGAGCACAGCCGGCAATCCGGAGGAGACAGAAGCTTCTGATAGTGATATCGAGGAGGAGACCAAAGCCGAAGATACAGCCGGCGACAAGGCTGACCGGATTGAGATGGAAGGCCAGGCCTTAGAGGACGATACGATTGAATTCCTGGGAGAACTGAAAGGGAAAGTTTTCGATACGGTGACGATTCTGGACAATGTCAATGCCAAGGCGGTGAAAGTGGCCTGGGAGGATATTGAGGAGATCATTGCAGAAGAGGAAGAGAGCCTTTTCTCTGTGGATTATGCGGTGAATCCGTTTGAGGAGGCAGCCAGGGTCAAAGGAAGCGACAGTGTGGCAGAGGGGGAGAACCTCTACTTTGCCGTGGAGCCGGAAGATGGGTATGAGATTGCCGGGGTATATGCCAATGGCGAGGAATTGGAACAGGCAGAGGTATCTGGCCTGGCCAGCGCTTCGGATTGGGGAGGTTATGCCTATGTGTATGTGGTGGAAGGCGTAGCGGAGGATCTGGCGATTGAGATTGAGATGGAAGGGGCCGAGGAATTCATTCCGGCTGCTATCTATACAAAAGAGACGGATGATGCAGTATTTACGGTAGATGTGCCGGATGGGGCATTTGCGGAGGAAGTAGAACTTCAGGTAAAGAAAATAGAAGACGAGGTTCATATTGAGGAGCTGAAAGATCAGGCAAATGGTCTTTTGAAAGATGGTCAGACAGTAGCTGATGTCCAGGTTTATGATGTATCCTTTATATCAAAGGAAACCGGGGAGGAGGTAGAGCCGACGCAAGCGGTAGGAGTCAGCGCCCATATGAAAGCGCCGGTGATGCAGGAAAAAGCGGCAGAAAAGGATCTTGATATTACTGAAATATCCGTAGTGCATTTGCCGGACAATAAAGCAGCTGAGGTAGTGACCTCTACAGAGAATGTGGAGGAAACCAAATTTGAGTTTCAGACAGAAAGCTTTTCGGAAATTATGTTCCTTGCTGTGACTACGGACGAAGCGGCTAGTGGAGCGGCAAAAATCGTTTCCGGGGATACTGCTGTGTATTATGAGACGCTTCAGGCGGCGATTGATGCCATTGGCGGCACAGGTGAAAATGCCCAACCCCAGGGTGCAGAGATTGTTCTGTTAAAAGATGTCACAGAAAATATTGTATCCACAGAGAAAAGCTACACATTGGATATGCAGAATCACACTGTTAATGGTGACGGAAAAGGAAGCGTATTTGCCATAACCAATAAAAATGGCGGTACGGTGACATTAAAGAATGGTACGATTACTGGCGGAAAGGCAGCAACGGGAGGCGGAATCCGTGCTATCGGAACAGAGAAAGATCCAGCAACACCCTTTACATTGAATGTAGAATCGTGTTATATCAAAGGAAATACCGCAGTCGGTCAATATGGAACAAGCGGTCATGGTGGAGGTGTATGTCTGGGCAGCACAGGGAGTGATGCTGCGTTATCTGCAAATAACGGCAGTGTAATTAACGGGACCTGGAAGAATACGGATATATCAGGCAATATTGGCGGGGGCGTACACATTCATGGAGTAAATACAACGAAACAGCAGTCTTTGAAGCCAACTATTCTTGTTAGCAAGAATGACCTGGTTTTTGATAATGTTACGATCACTAATAATACGAAACAGAAGGCAGGTGCTGCTGCGGGACTTAATGTGGCTTATGCAACGTTGACAGCAAAGGATTGCACTATTTCGGGAAATGGCCTGGCAACTATTGATAAAGCAGGCGGAGTTTTTATTGCGGGATATTCTGTTGTTACCTTCAATGGTGGAAAAATAGAAAATAATGCTGGAAAAACAGTGGGCGGCCTTTACTGGGACGGAGGTAATGTGACAGTTGACGGTACAGTGATCAAGGGCAATACGGCTGCTGCCAACGCAAAAAGTAATGGTGTATATTTAAGTGGAACATCATATTGCACCTTTGAGATGACATCAGGAGCAATATATGACAATGGAACAGGTAATGATATTTATATTTATTTAGCGGGAAAGAATGCTCCAATGTTAGCTAATATTATTGCAGCCAATGCCATGCAAGATCCTGATATGGGAGAAAACTTTTTTGCGAACTATGATTATACATGGACAGGTTTGAACCTTGGAACCGCCATTTCAAAATCAGGCAAGAAAGCAACAGGAACCTATAAGGCAGTTGCCGGAAAAGAGCCAACTAAAATTGCCAAAATAGGCAACAAGGAGTTCATGAGTCTGGCACAGGCTGTGGCAGCGGCCCAAGCCGGTGAAACCATTGAATTGATTCCTTCTGATGAGGGAAGTTCAATTTTGTCCATACTTGATTCAAAGGCAGTTGATGTGGATAAAGAAATTACTTTTGATTTGAAAGGTGTTAATTTTAGTGCACAAAGTAAAGAACTTTTCCATATTGCAGAGGGTGGGAAACTGATATTAAGCAACACTGGCGATGCTGATGAAAGCAGAACAATCAACGGTACAATCGTGACGGAAAAAGGAGGACAGCTGATTGTAGGCGCTGGCATATCCCTGGCTTCCGCAGTTGATTATAAAGGTGATTCTCTTGTAATTAATGGGAAGCATGAAAAACTGAATATTTCTCTCGGTGAGGGGAAAATCATAACTGCCGGAGAAGGTTTTGACGTGACAACCTCGTTAAATCTTACATTAGATGCCAAAACCTTGAACAACTTGAATGGGAATACTGCAATTAGTGATATCACTTTGGTGACGGGATGTGCGAAGGAAGCAGCGGAGCAACTTACGAAAAAAATAACCGTTACAGATTTGAATTTTATTGATAAGAATATCGCAGTTATTGTGAATGAAGATGGGAATGTTGTGCTGCGAAAGAGCGATTTGTCAGGCGTATATCTTGATGGGGATAAAGGTGATGACAGCAATTCCGGCTTGAACAGTGCTTCTCCGGTAAAGACGTTCCAAAAAGCAGTGGAACTTTTGGGTGCGGCAGCGGACTTAAAGACGATCTATGTGCTTGGCCCGGTTACAGTCAGCGGCAATGAGACCTGGTCGTTGCCGGAAGGTGAATTAAAACGCTATGAGAAATATACCGGCACATTAGTAAAGGTAACAGGAACACTTACCTTGCAGAATATTATTATTGATGGTGCAGGCCGGGTCGATGAGAATCAACCGGTTGGAGGATTTGCTGTAGAACAGAAGGAAGGTGTAGCAAGCAGGGCAGCTTTGGTTACCGTTGATAATAATGGAACATTGAATATTAAAGATGGGACAATTCTGCAGAATAATATTCAGTCCAAAGACAGTAACATTTTCCATGAAGGCGGAGCCGTCACAAATAACGGTACATTGAATATGACTGGTGGCAAGATTCAGTATAATCATGCATATTTGGGAGGCGGTGTACACAGCGAAGGAAGATTTTCTATGTCTGGCGGCGAGATTAGCAATAATACCGCTGATGGAACATATGGAAATACCACGGACGGAAGAGCAGCCTGCGGAGGTGGTGTATACGTAATTGGTACAGAAGGAATGGAGATGACTGGCGGAGTCATTTCATCAAATAAGGCGACAGGAACCCTTTCCAGTGGTGGCGGTATTTCCCTTGGGAGCAGAAATATTAATCTTAATAGGGGTAAGACAGCAAATCTGGTTATGGCTGGCGGTACGATTACCAAAAATCATGCAGACGGCTGGGGAGGCGGCATTAATATGTCGATAGGTACAGCAGAGATTAGCAGAGGAGACATTACTTATAATACAGCCCAGGGATATAAAAGTGGCCTTCAAAATGATTATTGGATAGGAGGCGGAATTTATGTTGAGGGATATAAGGAGCATCCGAATGGGGAGATAACCAGAGGGGCGGAATTGTATATAAAAAATGTGGAAATTGCAGAGAATACCGCACAATGGGGCGGTGGAGGAATTGCTGCGTGCCCGACCGCAACCGTAGAGATTTACCGTATACAAGGTGGCGTAATTCACGACAATAGAAGTAAGGACGTATATAAGAATTATTTGTCCGATATCGTTATTAATCAAACTAATTATCGGCCAGCCATTGCTATTAATAGTAAAATGCTCGGTGGAGGTGAATATAATTGGCGATATTCTTCCAGTGAGGGTGAGGGAAAATTAGTTCCTTATGAAACCCTGAACCAGGAACATATTAAATCTGCAATTGAAATATACTCAGACGGAGATCCGGCAGACATAAAGGCCGGGGCAAGTGATTGTGATGTACGCATTATGAATAACTCTGTAAAAAACAGAGGAAGTTCGGTAAGCGGAAGAGGAGGAGGTATTGCAGTTAACGGTCATTTAGTCCTTGGCGAGGCCGGAGGTTACCGGATTGTTCACACATATTTTACAAAATATTTAAGTGGCGATGTGAAACGGGATGGAGCCAGACCTCCCATTCTAAGGGATGAGGTGAAGCTTGATCAGGAAATTGCAACGGACGGAAAAGATGCGGCTGGCAGGGAATATGTAAATAAGATACCCGATTTTATGGGCAGCCAGTACGAATTTGTTGATTATGGCTTGTACTATGCACTTATGGATGCCAGAGATGTAGATTATAATGAGGCGACCGGAGAACTTACGATAACCAGCAAAGAAGGGATAAAGACAACTTACAATAATAAAGAAGTAATCGTTGATGAAGATGGCAACATGCACGCGGTTTCCTACAGTATTACTGTAGATAAGAGTGGAGACAAGACAATCTATCTGGATTACGTCCGCCCAACCTTTACCCTGGATATAGAAAAGTTGTGGAGAGGCGATAATAACAATACTGATAATACCAGGAAGCCTGTGACTATCCGGGTTGCAAGAAAATATGATAATACTGTTATTGCTGAGGTTGAACTGGATATAAACAGTGAAACACTTCACAAACGTATTTTAAATGTGCAGGACGACGGAGAGGCCGTTTTGGAAGAAATCCCGAAAGATCAGGTTTTGGAATTGCCAGGGAGCATCAGTGAGTACATTATAAAAGAGGATACATCGGGCATGCCGGAATACTCTGACAGCTATAAGATCAGAGAAGAGGAGGTCAATGGGAACAAACATTATGTAGTCATTGTTACAAATACTTATGGAAATCCGGAACTGAGTGATTTAACAATCAGCAAAGAGGTAGTCAATGGAACAAAAGAAAATGGCGCTGAGGATATTGAATGGAATTTCATAGTAACTCTGAAGGATGAGAATGGCAATCCTCTTGATGTGGTTAACAACAGTGAAGATGATGTAGAAGACGCTATGGGATTACTTGCATTCCACGCCACATGGGATCATGGAAATGGAAATGCAGAACCGCTTGTGTTTGAACTTCCTCCAGACGGCCAGCTGCACTTTGCCTTAAAGCATAATGAAAGTATCACTATAGAAGGGTTGCCTGTAGGCACCCGGTATACGGTTATCGAAACAGAAGCGAATAATGGCGAGTGCACAACGACTGTTGAAGGCGGCACGGAGATAAAGGAAGAAGAGAAGACTATTGGCAGCCAGGGTTCCATCGCCAAAGATGTTGCTGAGAAGGTTACTTTTAAAAACACGTTCTTAAAACGCAGCAGCCTGACTATCAGCAAGGAAGTAGTAAATGGCACAGAGGAGAACAAGGCGGAAAGCAAAGAGTGGAATTTCACCGTAACCTTAAAGGATGCAAACGGCAACTCCTTAAATACCGTGAATGCAGGTGATGACATGGATCAAATTGGCCTGCTTTCATTCCCGGCCACTTTAACACACAAAGACGGCCAGGCAGAAGATATCATGTTAGAGGTATCCGAGGCGGATCAGTTCTCCGTGATTTTGAAGCATGGAGAGAGCATTACGATCAAAGGCATACCAGTAAATACTCAATATACAGTTGTTGAGGAAGAGGCTAACCAGGAAGACAGTACAACGACTGTAGATGGTGGCACGGTAGTAAAAGACAGCGAAGGAAAAGACCAGGGAAGTACAGGGACTGTTGTAGCTGACAAGGATACAGCTGTGAAATTCATTAATACATTCCCGACCATCCCTGACAACCCACCAGATAATCCACCCCCTTACAACCCGCCAGGCGGCGGCGGTGGCGGTGGTGGCGGCGGCAGAACACCTTCGCGTCCGACAACAAACATTGATATCCCGGAGGTGCCGTTGGCAGACTTCCCGGGTGAGCCGGTGACAGAACTGATTGAGGAAGTGGAAGTGCCGTTGGTGGCATTGCCGAAGACTGGCGATAGCCGTCATGCAGGAATGCTTCTGGCTCTGTTGGGAATCGCAGGTCTTGGTGCGCTCTTCTCGGCAGCAGCTTTGAAAAAAGGGAAAGAAGACGAATAACGGAACGAACAGACAGTAAGACGAGGACTATCCGGGCAGAAGACCTGCCTGGATGGTCTTTTTTTACAGAATATTCCGGTAAAATGCGGATTTTTGCTGATGTTGAAAAAATAGAGTGATAATTATAGTTCACTTTCCATCCCTTTTCCCATGGCATCCGGAAAGATTGATGTAATCTCTTTAGAATCCTGTTGAAGTTTTCAGAGTCTGCTGATACAATATCTCCATACAAAGGTTCGGAGAAAGCTGGTTTATGACATACCTGATAACTTTAGGCCATTTGGTTCCTAATTATAAAAAATAGAGAGGGAGATTTATTTATGAGGAAACGTGAGAAATGTGAAGAGATCCTTTATTATATCTGCCAGAAACAGGAGCCTGGCAAGAAGATGGTTCAGAAGCTGATGTATTTGATGGAACGGAAGGGTTTTGATTTGGGACTGAATTACTCCATCCATTTCTATGGGCCTTACAGTGCGTCGCTTGATGATACTTTGCACGCATGGGAGGCACAAGGGATTATCAATATTACGATTGACCATTTGACCCACAAGATCACTCTGGCAGACAGAAAGAACTGCCCGCAGGCGCTGAGTGAGGAAGAGAGAAATGTGGTACTTGAAGTTTTGAGATGTTTCGAGAAGAAAAGCGCGGCTGACTTAGAGGCGTATACTACGCTGGATTATGTGGCTCACACGATGTGGAAGGATAAAGGGACTGAGGATCAGGTGATCCAGGATGTCTTAAAGATCAAAAGCAGGAAATTCTCCCAGGAGGAACTTCAGGAGAAATACCAGGAGATGAGACAGATGAACTATATTAGCTGAAGCATTGCCGTATAAAATATGAAAAGCCTATGAGTAAAAAACGTCTGGTCCAGGAAGAGGAAGTTCTGTGTCAGATGTTTTTTGATTGGAAAAAATGGATCGGTTCCATAGATTGTCAAACGATCTTACCATTTTTGTGGTATTCTTATTTTGGGAGGTGGAAGGATGTCAGATAGTCGTTTATTCAAAATTTTATATTATCTTTTAGACAAAGAACGCGCTACGGCTCCGGAATTGGCAGCTGAATTTGAAGTTTCCACGAGAACCATTTACCGCGATGTGGAAGCATTAAGCGGCGCAGGAATTCCGATCTATGCGGAACCGGGAAGAAATGGCGGTATATATTTATTGCAGGATTTTATTTTGGATCGGACAATATTATCCGAAAACGAAAAGCAGGAAGTACTGACGGCAATACAAAGTATTGCTGCCACAGGCTATACTGGCGGAAAAGAGATGCTGACAAAGTTATCAGCGCTTTTCAATGTAAATATGAGAAATTGGCTTGAAGTGGATTTTTCACCTTGGGGAAAATGCGCCTATGACAATTCAAAATTTGAAATGTTAAAAATGGCAGTTATTCAGTGCAAAGAAATAAGGATCGTCTATGTAAATATGAACAGCGAGAGAAGCAAACGGATCATTCAACCATTAAGAATCCTTTATAAATCAAAGGAATGGTATTTGAAAGCATTTTGCGTTGAAAAGCAGGATTTTCGCGTGTTTAAACTAAATCGCATCTTAGAACTGGAATTATTGGAGAATACATTTATACCGAAAGAATACCCGGAACTGGAAAATAATGTGCAGCATACGTGCTCTCAGATCGTCCTTTTGTTTTCACAAGAAGTCGCATACCGCGTCTATGATGAATTTGACGCAACGGAAATTGAACAGCAAAAAAACGGAGACCTGATTGTCCGTACGGAAATGCCGGCCGACTCGTGGCTTATTGGCTATCTGCTTTCCTTTGGGGCGCAAGTGGAAATAAGGGAGCCAAAATATTTAAAAGGTGTTTTGGCCGCACAGGCGCAGGCAATTTATAAAAAGAATAAACCTTGACAAAAGGTGTCAGGATATATGTGTTATACTAATGTCATAGCAACAGAGAAACACACAAACTTTAAACACATCAGAAAGAGGTAAAGAAAATGAATGAAATGAATCAGAAATTTTGCCAGTGCTGCGGTATGCCTATGGGAGATACGGATGAATTATTCGGAACAAATGCCGATGGCAGCAAAAATGAGGAATATTGCAAATACTGTTTTGAAAACGGTGAGTTTACTTTTCATGGCACGATGGAAGAAATGATTGAGGTATGTGTACCGCATATGGTTGCGGCCAACCCCAATATGAGCGAAGAAGAAGCAAGAAAAATCATGCTTGAATGGTTTCCGACACTGAAACGCTGGAAGAACTAATCGTTGCCGCCTGACGATTACAGTACATTCTCTTCTTTCCATCTTCGGGGATGTTTTCCCGAAGATGGAATCTTTTATTGTGTATTATGGTATTACTTCTCCTGTGTCTGCTTGAAGAGATAACGAATATCTGTGACGCCAATTTCAATCCTTCTTGCGCTAAATGCCATTGTTTGCCCTTATTTGGGCATTTTTTCAATATTCATCCTAAAATCTGTCGCAAGCAGCGCAGGTTTACAAGGCAGTAAAGGGATTGCCAATGGTTACATATCCAGCAATCTTTCACCTGGATGGGTTTTTCATTTTTATCCCTGGCATCATGATATAATAGTAGTTAT